>URWP01000169.1 GCA_900551645.1 uncultured Bacteroides sp. | reverse complement strand
CCAGCCGTTTCTCGTCGTGGTTCACGACAAATTTGTCCAATCTGGATTTTCCGATGTTGGCGTAACTTGTTTCGTAGTTTGTAAAGAACTCCTGGAGTCTTTCTTCGATATTCTTTTCAAGGCTCTGTGCCTGGAGGGTGCCTATTGCCCACGATAAGCAGATAAAGAGTGTTAAGTAAAGTCGTTTCATGAATGTTGTAGATTAGGCGGTAAAGATACAAAGTTTCTGTTGTACCCGGTTGTTCTTGACTTTTAAAAATAGTTTTTGAAAAAGAAATACGGCTGCTATCTTTAGTGGATAACAGCCGTATATCAAGATTATAAATTGCCTATCGTGAATTTTTCCGGATATTTTCCTTTAAAGTCTTTGAAATACAGTTTTATTTCTCGCATGTCTTTATCAATGTCTCCGCTGGGACGGATGTATTTGGTGGCGATAATGCATTTCTTCTGGTAATCGACTCCGATGAGGACAATCGGGATTCCGGCTCCTAAAGCTATGTAATAGAAACCTTTCTTCCAGTCCGGATTGGCAGAACGGGTTCCTTCCGGTGTGATGGCCAGGTGGAATTCTTCTGCCTGTTTGGCTTTTTCAATGAGCTGGTCTACCATGGAGGTACGCTTGCTCCGGTAAACGGGAATTCCTCCCATAGCACGGAAGATAGGCCCCAACGGGAAAAAAAACCATTCCTTTTTCATCAGGAAACCGGATTTACGTCCGATGGCATTGATGAAAATCTTTCCTAGAAAGAGGTCCCAGTTACTGGTGTGAGGAGCCGCGCAGATGATGCATTTCTTGAAATCGGGTACGGTAACCTCTTCTTTCCAGCCTAGTATCCGGTGGTAAATGAAACGGCAAATCTGCTGTATCATCCTTTAATCAAGGTTTCTAACTGGTTGCATATTGCCTCTGTACCGTTGTTGAAGTCTTCTCTCAGCTTCTTGTAGAACAGCTTGACGCTGCCCGGTTCGGTGTGGCTGATTCGTCTCAGAGCTTCTCTGCGGACATTATGTGCCTGCAGGATAAGTTGGTCAATAGTTTCTCTTTTATCTTTTTTTTCAAGACCGGCCATGATACACAGTCCGACTGTAAAATCGGAGATATAATTGATGTCTTTTTTCAAGCTTCTTCTACTTGCCATAATCGTTTGTTTTAAAGGTTAATAAAATAGAATTTCGTGTAAAGATACGATTTTTATGGAAATATTCCGCATTTTATGACAGATAATCCTTTTCTCTTTTGGTTTATTTGGATTTTGTGGGTGAGAATCGGAAGAATTGTCCGGGAGTATTGAATTTTTATGAGCTTAGGTTTTCATATTTCCGAAAAAAGAACGAAATTTGCATCACCGAGATTTATTATAACACCTTATATAATTAATTTATCATGACTAAAAGTTCATTACAAATTGCAAGAGCTGCTTATCAGCCGAAACTGCCTAAAGCATTGAAAGGTGCTGTTGTAGCTAAAATGGGTGAAGCTACTCAGTCTGTAGCCGACCAGGAAGCTATCCAGAAATTGTTCCCGAATACCTATGGTATGCCGTTGATCCAGTTTGTAGAAGGCGAAGCTAAGGAATTCGCTCCTATGAATGTGGGTGTCATCTTGTCTGGTGGTCAGGCTCCGGGCGGACACAATGTAATCTCTGGTCTGTTTGACGGTATCAAGAAATTGAACCCGGCTAACAAGCTGTATGGATTCATTCTGGGTCCTGGTGGTTTGGTTGATCACAATTATAAAGAACTGACAGCCGATATCATCGATGAATACCGTAACACAGGTGGTTTTGATATCATCGGTTCTGGCCGTACAAAACTGGAAAAAGAAGACCAGTTCGAAAAAGGTTATGAAATCTTGAAAGAGTTAGGTATCAAAGCATTGGTTATCATCGGTGGTGATGACTCTAATACCAACGCTTGCGTTTTGGCTGAATATTACGCTGCCAAGAATTATGGCATTCAGGTAATCGGCTGTCCGAAGACTATCGACGGTGACTTGAAGAACGATATGATTGAAACTTCATTCGGTTTCGATACTGCCTGCAAGACTTACTCGGAAGTTATCGGTAACATTGAACGTGACTGTAACTCTGCCCGTAAATACTGGCACTTTATCAAACTGATGGGTCGTTCTGCTTCTCACATTGCTTTGGAATGTGCATTGCAGACTCAGCCGAACGTATGTATCATCTCTGAAGAAGTAGAGGCTAAGAATATGTCTTTGGACGATGTCGTAACTTACATCGCTCAGGTAGTAGCTGACCGTGCTGCTGACGGTAACAACTTCGGTACTGTATTGATTCCGGAAGGTCTGATTGAGTTCATCCCGGCTATGAAACGTCTGATTGCCGAACTGAACGACTTCCTGGCTGCAAACGGTGAAGAATTCAACGCTATCCCGGCTAATGAACAGCGTGCATACATCATCAGCAAGTTGTCTGCTGAAAATTCAGCCATCTACGCTTCTCTGCCGGAAGGTGTAGCCCGCCAGTTGTCTTTGGATCGTGACCCGCACGGAAACGTTCAGGTTTCTCTGATTGAAACAGAAAAGCTGTTGTCTGAAATGGTAGGCAAGAAGTTGGCTGAATGGAAGAAGGAAGGCAAGTATAACGGTAAGTTCTCTGCTCAGCATCACTTCTTCGGTTACGAAGGACGTTGCGCTGCTCCGTCTAACTTTGACGCTGACTACTGCTATTCTTTGGGTTACACAGCTTCTATGTTGATTGCTAACGGCAAGACTGGTTACATGTCATCTGTACGCAACACAACAGCTCCGGCTGCTGAATGGATTGCCGGTGGTGTGCCTATCACAATGATGATGAATATGGAACGTCGTCACGGTGAAATGAAACCGGTTATCCAGAAAGCATTGGTGAAACTGGACGGTGCTCCATTCAAGGCTTTCGCTGCTCAGCGTGCTGCTTGGGCTAAGGAAACTGCTTACGTTTATCCGGGTCCTATCCAATACTTCGGTCCTACTGAAGTTTGTGACGAACCGACTAAGACTTTGCAGTTGGAACAAGCTAAATAATTAAACAGAAGTTATTTCTCTGATAACTAGATTCTACAATTCACCACAGATTGCTCCGACAGGGGAAACTCTGTGGTGAATTTCTTTTGAACTCTTGACTCTATAAAACGAACGCTATGGCAAAAGAACCGCCCATTCTGGTGGTAAACAAGACTGATAAACCGACCTCTTCATCCAGACGGAAACGAGCCGCTTCTACCAGTTCTGCTTCTCGTAAGAGCCGGAAATCTTCCGGTAGAAAGAAACGAAAGGGAGAACGCCATCTTCCGGGATGGGCTTTGTGGATTTTGGGTGGTTTTTCGGCTATTGTTTTTCTTTCGGCATTTTATTATTTCTTTATCCGTCCATATGCGTACCGTTGGAAACCTTGTTCCGGACTGAAGGCTTATGGAGTTTGTCTTCCTTATGGTTTCGAAGTACATGGTTTCGATATATCACATCATCAGGGGAAAATAGACTGGAACGAACTGTCCAAGGCTCAATATACACCGTTTCCTGTCCGTTTTGTATTCATGAAAGCATCCGAAGGGGGAGATTTCAGTGATACGACTTTCGTTCACAATTTTGCTGAGGCCCGTAAACATGGTTTTATCCGGGGGGCTTATCATTTTTACAATCCAAAAACGGATGCCAACCGTCAGGCCGACTTTTTTATCCGGTCGGTAGATCTGGAACCGGGCGACTTGCCTCCTGTACTGGATATTGAGACGCGAAGTGATGATATGGATAAGCTGCGGAAGGATTTGCTTGTCTGGTTACGCCGTATAGAAGCGTTCTATCGGGTAAAGCCTATACTTTATACCTCTTACAAATACAAGACTCGTTTTTTGAATGATTCGATATTCAATACCTATCCGTATTGGATTGCCCATTATTATGTAGACTCAGTGGAGTATCAGGGACCTTGGAAATTCTGGCAGCATACGGATGTAGGTACACTGCCTGGAATTCAGGAGCAGGTAGACCTGAATGTGTTTAACGGATCGTTGGAGGAGTTGCAGCAGATGACGATTCCAGCCAAGGAGGAAGAGTAGTTTTCTTTTATTTATTTCTTTCTTTTGAACCGGTATCCGGTTGATTTAAATTCTACCCATTGCTTTTGCTGCCAGCCATGTGATAAGTCCTCCTGCAATGATTAATGCCAACAGATTGAAAAGACTGAAAGTAAGCAGACACTTTACTGTCGTCTTTCCCCAATTTTCTCGATAGACTGTATGCATGGATACTAATTGGTAGATAAGCAGTACGAAAGGAAAGAGGTAAAAGATGGCCTCTTCTATCTGATTGATGTCTGTATTGTTTCCGTGTCCCATGTTAAAATGTGCCAGAAGTATATTTGCTGGAATTGTAAGTGCAATAAGGAGCAGGCTACTGAGATGGGTAGCATGGGCAAAATGTTCCATATAGCGGTGGTTTCGGTAGAAAATTTTGAAAATCAAAGCTTGTAAAGGTAGGAGAAACATCAGGTAGAAAGGTGTCCACTTAGAGAGTTGTCCTAATACAAAGCTGGCTGTAGCCTGTTGATGCAGGCTGTCGGTCTGGTCTATACGGGTCATCCAATCATATACTTCGGCCGTAACACGGTCTGTAGTAGTATCGGTGGGCAGTGAAGTGTAAAATACTTCATCTGTATCCGGTTGTCGGTTCTTGTTCAGTTTCCGTAATACATTGGTAGCTTCCTGGTCGTCTTCATGTAAGGCTGTACGGGTCATACAGGATTTGAAAAGTAGAATGGGAAGCGTTATTTGGTTCAGATCATCACCACGTTCTTCAAAATGTATGCGGATCAGGCTGTCTGCCTGTTCTACTCCACGTGCCTGTAGTGCATCATGTAGTGTCTGGGTATTATAGGCAAAAATTGTGGTGGATGGTAGGGTAGTGGCATCAGGTTGGTTTAGGCGGGTTATAATACTGTCGGGTATCTGGCTACCGTTGAGCATCAGCAAGGCACGTCCAGTTTGCCGTTCGGCAGCCATAAAAAATAAAGTGAAAAACACGACTGAAATACACATGTACAGGCGGAAGGGATGTACATAAGAATTTATCTTTCCATCGTTGAATTCGTTGGTTAGAAACCCTGGGCGGGTAAACATAAAGCGGAGTGTCATTCCTATTTTTCCATCGAACTGGTACATGTTTTCAAAGTACTGAAGTACGTATTTCCAGATAGGCTGGTAGATGTCGAGAGCATATTGACCGCATTGGTGACAATACATGCCTTTTAGTTTTGTGCCGCAATTCATACAGTGAGTATAACCTGGTTGGGTATGGCGGCGTATGCGTTTCAGTCGTATTGCTTCAAGGTTACGGCGTACTCGACGACGGCGTTGGCGTAATATTTCCAGAAGTTTCATGGTTCGTGTTTTGTTGATGATTTTTTATTACTTTGCTTACTTCCTGTTATTTGTTTCTGGTTTTTCGTTATACGGTTTCTCCCTCAATGGCTATCAGCCAAATCAATAGGACAGTAGCAATTATCGTAGCTATAAGGGTGAAGGTAATATAAAATAATATGGTTTTTGCTACGGTTTTGACCCATCCTTGTTGATAAACTGTGTGGAAAGATACCAGCATGTAGAGAAACATTAAGGTAGGGAAACCGATGAAAGTGATATCCAGAAAGTTCTGTTGCAATGTATTCAGTGTCTGTTGAGCCGCTACCATATTGTCGATTCCGTAGGCAAAGAGAGGTACCAGTGGAATACATAGCAGGATGAGAAATACAGTATTCAAGTGAATGGCATGAGCAAAATGCCACATGTAGGGCATTCGTTTGTGTCTGTAGAACAGCTTCAGTAAGAAAGCAAAAAGTGGCAGAAGAAACATCATATAAAAAGGTGTCCACTTGGATAATTCACCCATGAAATTGTTGCTGAATTTCTCCATTTTTAGCGTGTGCATTTCTGCATCCTTTTCTTCTCCATCATTCCATACATATACTTTTTCTGGTTGTAGTATAAGGCTGTCTGTTCCTGCGGTAGTCTGAGTATAAAGTGTATCTATCCTGAAGGAACGGATAGCTATAACATTCTCCGGACCATAATCTTTACCCTCAAATCCGCAACTACGCGCCTAATATGATACAGAAGCGAAAAGAATCTGCAT
>URWP01000168.1 GCA_900551645.1 uncultured Bacteroides sp. | reverse complement strand
TCAGGCTTTAACTGACGTTCTAAAATATATTCTTTTCCGGAAAACTCCGGATTTGCTTCTTTTTCTCCTTGGAAAACAGCCTTTTCACGCTCTAGAAGTTGAAGTCCCATATAAGCTCCCCCCAAGTCACCGCTGACACAAATCAAGTCTGTATCTTGTGCGCCGTTGCGATAAACCACTTTGTCCTTGTCCGCTTCACCTATGCAAGTAATACTGATGGCGAGCCCGGTTACGGATGAAGTTGTATCTCCACCCACAATATCTACATGGTGTAGTTCACAAGCCAGTTTTAGCCCATCATAGAACTGTTCTAAATCTTCAATACAAAAGCGTTTGGACAGTGCGATAGAAACTGTGATTTGTTTTGGAGTACCATTCATGGCATAAATGTCCGAGAAGTTTACGATGGCCGATTTATATCCCAAATGTTTCAATGGGGTATAAACCAAATCAAAATGTACCCCTTCCATCAGTAAGTCTGTGGTTACCAATACCTCTTTATCTTTAAATTCCAATACGGCTGCATCGTCTCCCACACCATATTGGGTTTCCGGATTTTTTAACTCGATATCCTTCGTTAGATGTTTAATGAGGCCGAACTCACCTAAGGTCGCTATTTCTGTTCTGTTTATTTCCTGCATGTCCTTAAATTCGATTAATCATTTCACGCATAATGGTAGTCATGCGCGGTTGCGCTTCATCTGCCGCTTTCTGAACCTCTTCGTGTGAAACTTCCACAATTTTTCCCTCCACGCCTAGGTCGGTGATAACCGATACTCCAAACACTTTGATGCCACAATGGTTTGCTACAATAACTTCGGGAACGGTAGACATACCTACCGCATCAGCTCCCAGAATACGGAACATCTTGTATTCTGCCGGAGTTTCGAAAGTAGGTCCCTGGGTACCGATGTATACACCCTGCTGTACCTTGATTCCTTTTTCTTTGGCTATCTCCAGTGCTTTCGCTATCAGCTCTTTGGAATATGCTTCACTCATGTCCGGGAAGCGTGGTCCGTAGTCGATGTTCTTGCCGCGTAGCGGATGTTCCGGGAAGAAGTTGATATGGTCTGTAATGATCATCAGGTCGCCGATTTCAAATTCGGGGCTGGTACCTCCTGCCGCGTTCGATACAAACAGGGTCTTGATGCCCAGTTCACGCATGACACGTACCGGGAAGGTTACTTCCTTCATGGAATAACCTTCGTAGAAATGGAAACGTCCTTGCATGGCCATGATGTCTTTATTACCCAGTTTCCCGAAAATCAGTTTACCGCTGTGGCCTTCTACAGTAGATACAGGAAAGTTGGGTATGTCTGCGTAATTTATTTCGTATTTATCGGTAATTTCGTGTACCAGACTGCCCAGTCCTGTTCCCAGAATGATGGCTGTTTCAGGATGGGTGTGCATTTTAGCCTTTAGAAAGGCAGCTGTTTCTTGAATTTTTTCTAACATACGCGATAATTTGTTGGTTAAACGATTCTTCTTCATGATTCAGAAACCTGACTTCGATGGGTAATACATAGAAGTAGGGTTTCAAGGTTTCGCTCAGACCTGGATGAGCGACGAGTCGGGCGGCATCCTTTTCGGTAGTGACGATACTTTTCTGCGGGCCGGGCAAACGGAGAAACATTTCTTCGATGCGGTGCAGGTCTGTCTCATTGAAATCGTGATGGTCGCCAAATGTCAGTGGGTGTACGTGACGGGTATACCTTGACAGTTCTTCCAGCAAAGGAGTCGGCGAGGCTATGCCGGTTACTACCAGCAAGTGCTCTTCTGGAGTTAAGGTTTCCAGTGTCCGTTCGGGGCCTTCGGTAAAGAGGAGGCGCAGTTTCCCGTAAGCCAGTGTCGTGAAGTAGAGTGACTGGTGGGGGAGGGGACTCAGTGCTTTTCTGAACTGCTGTCTGCATTCTGTATCCAGATGAGGCGGACATTTGCTGATAATCAAGATATCTGCCCGCTTTTTCCCATCGGGAGATTCCCGCAGCCGGCCGGCTGGAAGCAGTTTGTCCTCTTGGATGGGGCGATGGTAGTCTATTAGCAGAATGTTCAGTCCGGGCTTGACGTATCGGTGCTGGTAGGCATCGTCCAGCAGGATAGCTTCCACGCCGGGAGCTGTTATTTCATCAGTCAGTTGGCTGATGCCGTGGCAACGGTCCCGGTCTACAGCTACATAGATATCCGGGAATTTACGCGACATCTGGAACGGTTCGTCGCCAATGGCTTCAATGGGGGTATCAGGTTGCGCCAGTACAAACCCTTTTGATTTTCGTTTGTATCCCCGGCTCAATACAGCTATGCGATAGCTTTTTCGGAGCAAGCGGATGAGGTATTCGGTATGGGGAGTTTTCCCTGTGCCTCCTACACTGATGTTCCCGATACAGATGACTGGGAGTGGAAACTCTTTGGATGTCAGTATACCTTTGTCAAACAGACGGTTGCGCAGGCCGACTCCCAGTCCGTACAGGAGTGCGAACGGCAGTAATCCCCAATAAATCTTGAAAGGTGGCTGGCTCATGGGCATTTCGTTTTTATTGGATACGCAGGTCAAAAGGCAGACGTGCCTGGATGCGATCGGTCTGTTTCAGGTTTTTCAACAGAGCAAAGCCGTGGAAATATTCACCGAAAGTGGCTTCCAGTTTGCTGTCAATATAACTGTCTTTCTTCGTATTCAACAGACTGCTTAGTATATTTTCTTTTTCCGGATAGCTCAATACCGTATAATCAGTGATTTCTGCACGTTTTACAGCTTCATTCAGTGCATCCTGCAGACTTCCCAGCGCGTCCACCAGCTTCAGTTCTTTGGCCATGTTGCCGCTCCACACGCGTCCTTCCGCTATCTCTTTCAGTTGCTCTATCGGCATTTTACGCCCTTCTGCACAGCGTTTGGTAAAGAGTTCGTATCCGTTGTTTACACTCTGCTGGATGAGGGCTTTTTCTTCGTTGCTTAGCGGACGGTCTATTTGTCCCATGTCTGCCAGGCGGTTTGTCTTTACACCGTCCATATGGATACCTAGTTTGTTGTTTATCAGTTCGGATGCTTCCGGTACCATGCCGAAGATACCGATAGAACCCGTCAGTGTGGTAGGCTCGGCCACAATCCAGTCGGCAGCGCACGAGATATAGTATCCGCCGGAAGCGGCATAGTCACCCATGGATACAATAACCGGTTTTTCTGCCTTCAGCAGTGAAACTTCCCGCCAGATCTGTTCGGAACCGTAGGCACTTCCCCCCGGAGAATTTACTCTCAGCACGACAGCTTTTACAGTTTCGTCCTTCCGTAATCGCTGTAAGTCTTTGATGACCTGTTCTGAGTTGATACCTTCAGTCGGGTCCGGATCGGTTGTCGAATCGATGTCTCCGGTAGCGTAATAGATGGCAACGATATTTCCGCTCTTGTCTTTCGGAACATTCCGTTTCACATTGATCATGTCTTCCAGGCTCAGAGTGTTCAGCTTGTCGTCTTCTTCTACGTCCATTCGTTGTTTCAGGTAGCTTAGCAGCTGATCTTTGTATACTAGTGTATCTGCCAGCCCGTTACGGAGGCAGTCGTCAGCCTGACGGAAGTCCATGCAGCTGTCTGCCAGTTCATTCAGTTGTTCTGGAGTCAAGTCTCTGGATGCGGCCACATCTGCCAGAATCTGTTGCCAGATAGACTGTACATACGCTTGTGTCTGTTCCCGGTTGGCCGGACTCATTTCTGTGCTACTGAAAGTTTCAGTATATGATTTGTAAGTACCGACACGGAAAATTTGCATCTGTACTCCGATTTTGTCGAGCAGATCTTTCAGAAAGATACTTTGTGCCGACAATCCGTGCCAGCTGATGGTTCCTGAAGGGTTTAAGGCTACCTTATCGGCTACACTGGCCAGGTAATAAGCGCTTTGGGTATAATTCCCTCCATAGGCTACAATAAATTTTCCGCAGTTCTTGAAATCAACCAATGCCTGACGGATTTCCTGAAGCGAAGCTGTCCCGCAGGAAAAGAGAAGATCAAAGTCCAGATAAATACCTTTTATCTTATCATTTTCTTTAGCTTTGCGGATGGAGGCAAGTATATCGTCCAGTCCGGTAGTTGTATATTCATCGCCCAGCAATTGGTCCAGTGGGTTTTCCTGATAGCGTTCTACCACGTTTCCTTTCAGTTCAAGTACAAAAATGGAGTTGTCTTTTACAATGGTTTCCGGTTGACTGTTCATTAGCATTCCGGAGAGTGTGACGATACCTAAGACGGTAAATACAATTCCGGCAATGAGAATGCCGACAACTGTAGCCAGTGTGGTTTTGAGGAAATCTTTCATGTCATTTTTGAGTTTGGTGATTAATCTACAAAATTATTCTTTTTGAGTGAAAAGGCAAAACTTGTATTTTGTTTTTATGTGTTTCGGCTGGCATAAATCTGACAGATTTGGGCAATTGTTTCCTGGATGTTTTGCCGGGCGGTGTCCGGCTGCATGGCTTGTTCCAAAGATTGTGGGTAAGGGGTTGTTGAGAAGGCGGCCAGAAAGCCTGCCTTATTTAATGCTTCTCGGTCTTCTATACCGCCTGAGAGTAATATGGTAGGGACTCCTGCTGCTTTGGCCCGTTTCAATATTCCCATAGGAACTTTTCCCATTAGAGTCTGTTGGTCAGAATGTCCCTCGCCGGTAATGACGAGGTCGGCATCGGTCAGTTGTTGGTCTGACTGCAGAGCATCCAGTATCAGTTCGATTCCGGGGCGGAGGGAGGCGTGAAAGAATGCTGCAAGGCTTCCTCCCAGGCCTCCGGCAGCTCCTGCACCCGGTAAAGTATTGACGTTTATGCCGGTTGCCGTATGGATAATTCCGGCAAAATGTTGCAGACCGGTATCCAGGATTCGGACATCTTCTGTAGAGGCGCCTTTTTGAGGAGCGAATACATGGGCGGCTCCCTGAGGACCGTAGAAAGGATTGGTGACGTCGCAGGCTACTGTAAAGCGCGCTTCGCACAGTAAAGGTGAAACTTCCGTTGTATCAATGTGCGCTATTTGAGCCAGTTGGGCTCCTCCGGCTTCAAGAAGTCGGCCGTCGGTAGTATAGAATCGATATCCTAAGGCTTGTAGCATGCCCATTCCGGCATCGTTTGTAGCGCTTCCGCCGATGCCTATCAAGAAATCCCGGTAACCTTTCCGAAGAGCATCAAGAATCAGCTCTCCTGTACCATAGGTATTGGTTAATAGTGGATTACGCTCTTCTTTAGATAATAATGGAAGTCCGTTGATACGTGCCATTTCGATGACAGCGGTTTTCCCGTCGCCTAAAATACCGTAGCTTGCGTAACGGGGGCGCATCAGTGGATCGTGTGCTTCTGTATGGATGTAGGTTCCTTGTGTGGCTTCCATCAGAATACTTAAAATTCCTTCGCCGCCATCTGCAACAGGAAGACAGATGGTTTGGCAGGAAGGAAATACTTTGTGTATACCTTCTGATGCAGCCTGTTCTGCTTCGGTAGAACTCAGGCAGCCTTTGTATGAATCAATAGCTAAAATGATTTTGTGCATGGCGGTTGTTGTTAAAATAGTGCAACTTTGCAAAGATAATCTTTTGCGTGGGAATATGCTGTATGGATGGTATTTCTTCGTTGTACGAAAACGTCCGTTTGTTTACATAAAAATGTCTGGACGTTTTGTTCATTATGTCCGTTCGTTTGGATAAAAACGTCCGTTCGTTTTGATGTATATGCGCATGCGCGAATTTAATATGGTGTTTTCATTTGGTCTTTTGTGCCTGATTTCAGGATTTAATTGTATTATATTGTATTGATTATCAATTTATTGTAGGATAATATTGAAAAAAGTTTTAAAAAAGTTTCGAGGAATACTTGCTGATATCGAAAAAGTCTGTACCTTTGCAACCGCTTTCGAGAGGGAAACGCGTTAAAGAAATGAAATTCTGATGGTAATGAGTAAGTCGGGAGATTCTATAAAACATTTACCGAGTATCTTACCTTGCATACTGCAAGGGAGCGAGAAAGGATGGTTTTTAGAAAAATACGGCGGTTTGGATTGCTGATGAAAATTTTTCTGAAAAAACTTTCAGGAAAATTTGGTGATTCCAAAAATACTCCTTAACTTTGCAAACGCAACCGACAATAAAACGGAAGCACGTTCTTTGAAAAGCTTTAGA
>URWP01000167.1 GCA_900551645.1 uncultured Bacteroides sp. | reverse complement strand
CCTCCGGTCTGCTGCTGGCAGCCAAGACAAAGGAAGTTCACCAACATCTGCAGGCCCAATTCGAGACCCGCAGTATCAAGAAACGTTATACCGCCATCCTGGAAGGTATTCCTTCAAAGGAGGAAGGAGAAATCCGCTTACCCCTTTGCCCGAACCTGTTGAACCGACCACTCCAATCCGTCGATTTCGAGCACGGAAAACCTGCCGTAACCCGTTATCGGGTAATTAGAGTTCTAGATAACCGTACATGGGTTTCCTTTTATCCGCTGACCGGACGTACCCATCAGCTACGGGTCCATGCGGCACATCCGCAAGGGCTGGGTTGCCCCATCGTTGGCGATGAGCTTTACGGACAGAAAGCCGACCGTCTCTATCTGCACGCAGCCGAACTGACCTTCATCCATCCGATAAACGGCAAGACCATCCACATCGAACAGGAGGCCGATTTCAAGCTTTAAAAGATAATTCTTGCAACAAGCCAAGAAAACAAAGTCTGACACAGACAGGTCATATCTGTTTTATAACCTGTCTGTCAGACTTCCTTACTCAACACAAATATCATTTTCCACCATCCACGTAATCGATGAAAATTCCAGTCTTATCCGGTATGCGTCCCCCTAAGAAATGAAGATAGGAAACGCCATGTTCGGTAGGACGGACCAAAGGCAGTTTTCCTTTCTTACGTCCATCTACTGACAGTACAGCCGGACGATTCTTCTTCCATTCTACCGTAACCTCATGCCACTCTTCATCCCTTATACCTAACCTGTTCCGGCTCAAAGGAACGGTGTACATACATTCATAGCTGGCCACCGTATCAGTAGGATTAAACCATCGGTCATTCAATACTAGTTGTACCCCTTTCGAGCCTTGAGGAAGCTTCAACCGGACATGAACCGAGCCATCGGGTGCAACCGGAAAATTCCATACAGCTCCATCGTTATCCTGCACCAACGAATCATTTGGCATATACCCTAAATGGATAGCATTTTTCCCGGGACGGTCCGGATGTGCTACCAGTAACGGCATTTCCTGTCGGTTATAGCAACAATGTCCTACGATTCCCTGATAATAACGAAAAGCCGACCATGATTCCAGTCCGTCACTGAAATCACAGGAACGGCGCGATTCATATAACCAATCCACATCGAAGATAACCAGTTTCCGGCACAACCGATGTTGTCCGACTGAAGCCAGGATTTTACCGGGAGCAACCTCTACCGCCTGTACCTGATGCACACTCTTGTCTTCACCGGGCCTGGTATCACCAAAGGCAGACGAATTCCGCTCTACGTTCAGCAACAGTTCACGCATCCCTTTCCAAGTCTTCCCGTCATCTTCCGAGATAGCTACATGAACAGCATCCCGATTCGTAAAAACATCGTCCCATACCCCATTGGCTGTAGGAAGTTCAGGCAACGGTGTGGTATTACACCAGAAGAAAAGAAGCCTTCCGTCTGCCATCCGATACAAGGTAGGCATCGTAATCGTTCCATAGAACGGAGAAGGAGTTGCCTCGCTCCACGTCTCTCCTCCATCTTCCGAAAAAGCCTGATAATGCTTGTCTTGCGAGGTACGTATAATCATCCATAATCGTCCGTCATTCAATTCGACGATTGTCGGTTCTACCGCTCCGTGATTCCACCGTACTCCCTGGTGAAATCCTCCTTTCTGGTGCGGCGGAACGGTAACTTTAGTCGAAGTATGCCAGGTACGCCCATCGTCATCGGAATAATAGACAAAAGCTCCACTTCGATCGGTCCTATGAGCACCGGAAATAATACGTTTTCCTCCATGAATAAAGATAGGAGGCTTGTTCATAATACCCGCCTCATCATCTATCCTGATAATAGTACGTCCACCTTCCAACCCTCCCTCAGTCCTCATGGCATAAACAGCAGAACCGGTACAAAAAAGCCGGATATACTCACCACTACGCGGCGAACGTTGGTCTGCATAAGGCAATTCATATGGCAAAGCAACTGTTTTCCAAGTTAATCCATTGTCATGGCTGGACAAATACAACGGTTGTCCAGAATCCGGATGTGCTCCATAATTGTAATGACGGAGCTCTCCGTCTTCCATACGTGACAATCCGATAAAGGCATCACTTGGAGGGATTCCTACCACTACCGGCTCATAGACTTCATCCAAGGAAACCGGTATTTGTCCTCTTCCGGCAAACAATGTTGTACCGACAAAGAATAGTACCAAAGATATTCGTTTCATCTGCTGTATATCATTACTTAACTTTTCAGATTCACTCCATCGTCAATGAATGTGATTCAAATATAAAATATTCCCATCGATACCGCAAACTTCTGGAGCATTTATTCGGTGTGTCGGATAAAGACTTTATCGGCAAGACCATCCACCTCGAACAGAGAGCGAACTTCAAACTATGAATAATTGTTTAAACAAGCAGGTAGGGTCTTCTGTCACGCCACGAAAATCTGATATCAAGTTTCGTAATCATTCCAAAAGTGCTCTTCGGCCATCCCGCCAGAAACGATAACCAATTAATAACAAGACCAATACCGTTCCTCCTATACAGACCCAACCGAACAATTCCTTCAAGCTGGTCAGAACAGTCTGAAGCACTACCTGTCCGTATAAATCGGTCAGCGAAACATGTGGCATCCATTCACGTACCTGATCCATGTTCTGACTCAGTTGACCGATATTGTCTTGTACAAGTTTCCGCATCCAACGGTTCAACAAAGCAGTTCCAAGTGGTGTAGCGATACTGGTCCGGATAAAACTCAGTACACACAGTCCCTGAAAGAAATGCTTGAACGGAACGCATTTGGCCACATAAATGGTTAATGCAATATAGAGAATGCCATGCCCTATCCCTCTTAAGAAATTCGGAAGATACAAACTTTCGATATTCAAATTCGGATGAATCAGGAAATACATGTAATATTCATAGGCTACAATCAGTGCAAATCCTATCACAATCAACAACTTGAATCCTTTTCGAAGCACAACACGCCGATAGAACACTACTCCAGCCCCACACAAGATACCAGAAAAGACATACCAGTTCAGCGAAATGGCATTCAACCCGTCGTACTTCAGAATGGATTTCATAAACATCTCCTGAAGCACAGAAGAAGTAGCCAGAAACAAACAAAGCATCAGGAACAGAAAAAGGATAGTAGGAAAATGGCGGTATCGAAGCACCTGCATTTCGATATATGGCCTACGCAGAGTCTGCATTCTTCTCACATTCAATAGTAAAGCAACTGTAGCCAGGACAATACATCCTCGTATCCGAACGCTGTCCAACCAATCGTAGAACTCACCATAAATACAGACATAGACTATTGAAAATAATACCACAACCCATAAGATACCCCCAAACCAGTCGATACCATATAAAGGTACTTTCTTTCCTACACGAATCCGACGAGTCAGAAAATAAACACAGCACCACACTATAGTCAACATAAACATAACAAAACCATGCATATAACGCCAATGTACCCAATCAGTCAGATGAATGGCTACAAGCCCCGACAACTGGATACTTTCCAGCACTACTATATATATGAATGGATAGAACACCGAAAAATTTCCCGAAGGAGTCACGCTCAAGCGCATGTTAGAGAAACACTCGAAAGTACCCCACATCCGGAAGAAACCAGAAATGAAACAAGTGACTACCAAAACCGGAAGAATATCCGTGTGCATGGTAATCCAGTTGCAGACAATCAAGATGGGACAGACCGCCAACAGAATAGAACGAGTTGTAAAACGGGATTTCAATCGGAACAAAATGGGAAATATCACCGTCATTCCAATGAACGACGCATACCCGGCCATCATCACATCCTCCTGAATACATCCTAATTCGCTGGACATCTGTACGGCTACAGGCAAGAAAACTCCTCCATTGAACTGAAATACCGTAGCAAAACACATTGACAGGAATATACATACCGGAGTAGGAAGAAACTCCTTGAAATAAGCGACACGTGGTCGATTTACAGCCATCTGTACCTCCTTTTAAAAACTCACCGTACACTCTACATTCATTCCGGCACGCAGACGTTCCAAATCTTCAGTCCGGTTACGCTCCGTAAATTCGATACGTACAGGAATTCGTTGCTCCACTTTCACGAAATTTCCAGCAGAATTGTCTTGAGGAATCAACGAATAAAAAGAACCGGTAGCATCGGATATAGAAGAAATCCTTCCCTCGAAAGCAACACCAGGTAAAGCATCTACCTGTATGTCAACCAGCTGTCCTCGTTGCATTCGAGTGGTTTGTGTTTCTTTGTAATTGGCAATAACCCATTTTTCTGTACCGTCTACCAAAGTAACCAAAGTTTGTCCGGGTTGTACCAGCTCACCTTCGTGGATTTCCTTTCGCCCAGTTACCCCGTCGGTTGTCGCCAGAATGACAGTATAAGAAAGATTTAAACGAGCCAGTTCCCATTCCGCTTCTGCCAGTTTGATGGCAGATTCATTCTGGTCAAGCCGTTGGGTCTGTTCCTGCTTTACCAGCGAAGTAGACTGCTTCTGACGTAACAACTGTTCGTAACGGGCTTTAGTAGCTTCATAGTCTGTCTTCACCCGGTCAAACTGTTGCGGTGTTACTGCTTCTTCCTTCAACAATCCTTCATAACGTTTAAAATCAGCTTCAGCATTCTGCAGACGTACACGTTGCTCTTCGATAGCTGCATCGGTTACCAGAATATTGTTTTGTGTAGTATTAATCGTAGTGTGCATGGCAGTTTTACCTGCCAAAGCACTCCGATAATCAGCCTCAGCCTGTGCCACTTTCAACCGATATTCCGTATCTTCAATAACTACCAGCGTATCACCTTTCTTAACTTGCTGATATTCTTCAAAACAGATTTTTTTTATGAACCCCTGCACCCGGGTATTAACAGGAGTCAAGTGTTGCTTTACTTGAGCATTATCGGTAAACTCTACATTTCCCCAGTGAATGAAACGTCCGAAAGTCCAGCTGATACCGATAGCCAGGATCAGCAAAATGAAAAAATTAGGGATAGCACGTCTTTTATTTCTAATCATACAAATAAAATTTTATGGATTAAAGGGTTCCGGTTATCTTCTTCAACAAATAATACTGATACAGAATCTCTATCTGATCATTGGCCAGTTGTAGTTCAGTGTCCAACTGAGTATTGCTGGCATCCAGCATGTCGGTAATCAGCGCCAGACCGTTGAGATAACGCTGACGGACAATATGGAAGTTTTCATGGGCCAGTTGGAGACTTTTCTCCTGTGTATACAGACGGATATAAGCCTCTTTCAAGTCAACATACGCCTTGTGAATAGTATGGTCTAGTTCCTCGGCTACTAACTCTTGTTGAGTTTCCATCTTCCGGGTATGCAACTTGGCCTGTTGCAGTTTCCGTTTACTCTTAAACAATGCATCAAAATTATAAGAGATGCTTACCCCTGCATACCAATACGTAAAATTCTTGTCCAACGGAGGAACCTCTACCAAAATGGGACCAGTCAGATCGTTAGCCGCTATCAGACTGATATGAGGCCGACGTTCAGAACGGATAAGTTTCTGACTGTTCTTACCAAGTTCCACCTGTAAACCGGCAATTTGCATCTGCGGAGAAGATTTTGCCTCCGACTGCCAGAACTCCTCCTGCTCGGCGTCCACCGAAAGTTGACGCAAAGCTGTCGTATCCGGAATCAACCGAACACCCGATTCCAATCCGAGGGTAGTTACCAACCGATGATTCAATACATCAATCTGATTCAACGTAGAAGTAAGGCCAAGTTCCAGATTCTGCAGTTGGAGCTCGTACCGGGTAATGTCACTTTTCAGTGCTGTTCCTTGCCTGTAAGCAGCCTGCATGTCCTTCACTAACAAGCGGGTTTGTTCAATATTCTTTTGATAAACGACCTGTTGATTATGCAATTGATAAAGGTCCAGATAGTGTCCCAACAGCAAAAAACGGACATCCTGACGGTTTTTCCGATATTCCAGTTCCGAAACTTGTCTGTTCAATTCAGCCTGCTCAATACTCTGGGAAATCTTTCCCCCGGCATAAACGACCTGTGAAGCTTTTATCACAAATGAATTTCCATAATGAGGCATATCGGCATGCACACCATTTGTAAAATTACGGTCTGTCATGCACCCGTCACCGATATACTTAAACTCCATGGCTGCCTGAATGGTAGGCAACTGTCCGTTGTGAGCTACCC
>URWP01000166.1 GCA_900551645.1 uncultured Bacteroides sp. | reverse complement strand
TGATTTACAGAATAAAAAACTGTATTTTTAGGATAATGCTGGGGTTTGGATAACTGCTCTTATCCGAAATTTCGGATAACAAAAGCGAATCCTTTCCCAAATGACGGAACAATGCACACATTTCCTTCAGGTCTTTTCTCAGAATACTGTCTCCCTCACTTTCTGTCAGCCTGGTGGGAAACTTTTCCCCTTTTCTGATACGGTGACCGTATGCAACATACGGATGATGTTCCGGACCATGCCATCCTTCATATTTATGATAAGCTACTCATAAGTTCGATTATGACAAGTAATATGTTATGTAAAGTGCGAGTAAAAGTTGGTTTATAATCAAGTTGTTATGAACCAACTTGTCACTTACACTTTACATAATATTATCAATGTCCAAGTCCCTTTAACCACTCTAATAGGTTCTTATTTCGTTCCCACTCTTTTTCTGTTATAGTATTAGGGGTTAATCTGGTATAGGCATTTTCAAGTGCTTCACGTTTTGCTTTGGAGTCGGCACGTGCATAAATATCAGTAGTCTGTATGGAAACATGCCCTAAAATATCACGTATGTATACTAAATTTACTCCTGCCTGTAAAAGATGCATTGCTTTACTATGTCGAATAGAATGACAACTTATTTTCTTTGGAATAATTTCTGGTTGCTGTTTATTTGCCATGTCTGCATAGATTTTCAGAATATACGTAATACCCTCTCTTGTTAATTTTTCATGCCTACCATTGAAAAATAAAGGCTTTTTCATCATGTTGGGATCATTCAAATTGTTTTCTTCCATATAAACTACGCAAAATGTCAACTTGTGCTTCTGCCAAGGGGACTATACGGGTTTTACGTCCTTTCCCTGTTAATCGTATAGTGTATGGTGTTGTATCAATACGTACACAATCTACTGTGAGATCTGCGATTTCCTGTACTCTTGCACCAGTATCGTACATTAATGACAATAATGCTAAATGACGACGTCCTTTCCATGAAGTTGTGTCAGGCTGTGCCAATAATAATTTTATTCCCTCCATTGAAAGATAATTAGGAGGGCTTATTTCTGTTTTTTTTGCCTTTATCGACAATATACTTTGCCATTCTACCATATTATCTATTACTATATATTGGAGATACGAACAGAATGACCTGATTGCAGCAAGTCTATAATTACATGTTGCTGAAGTATTCTTTTTAGTATTGTGAAGCCATTGTAGATAATTGATGACATTATCCCGTGTAAGATGTTTCAATAGAAGTCGTT
Source organism: uncultured Bacteroides sp. (assembly GCA_900551645.1). GTDB lineage: Bacteria > Bacteroidota > Bacteroidia > Bacteroidales > Bacteroidaceae > Phocaeicola. The sequence continues at coordinate 4,958 of URWP01000166.1, read as the reverse complement.
CAACGGGTATTCCATTGATATCTTTCATATAATTGATGAATTGTACGAAAGAATCACGATAAGAAGCAATTGTGTTTTTGCTCACATTTCGTTGATGTGGCAAATATTCAGATAAAAATCTCGTTAGATATTTTGCAAAATCAGTCCTGGTAGTCATAATCTGTTGTTATTTTTGGATAAACAAAAGCATTTATAGGAGAACACTGTTTTTCAAACTCCGGATACATCATACAGGTAAGTCGTACATATTTTTCAGTAGATGAAAGAGAACGGTGCCCAAGACATGCGGAAAGTATTGGTAGCCCTGTGTATAAATCCATACCGTTATGTCCCATTTGTACAAGCGAATGTACGGCAAAAGTATGTCTCAAGTCATGGATACGTGGCCCTTGTCGATTTCCTATATATGGTATATTGCATATTTTTAGCAGTTTATGAAAAAAGACATAAAGAGTACATACCCTGAAGCTTGTCCCGTCTAATTTAGTAAAAAACAGATGATTGGGATGAGAAATTTTTTCTATAGGCATTCTATTCCGATATTCTATATACTGTTTTAACACAATTACCATAGATTCACCAATAGGAACAAGGCGTTCACATCTGTTTTTTGTCTTGCGGAGATGTATGTATCCAGAGTCAAGATTCACATCCTCATTACGCATATATAAAGCCTCGGACACACGCATTCCTGTGCTATAAAGTAATCGAAGAATGACTGGCATGGAAATGATAGCTGTTTTCATACAATTGTTAAACAAACGGCTGCTATCGGCAGCTGTAAACAATTGAGATATTTGGTCATGTGTGTATATATAAGGTGTAAACTCCGATTTTGGTTGCTTTGGTATAATCGGTATATAACATACGCATCCATTGCGGCACATCAATGAGGTCAGTTGGCGCAATACAAGATATTTGCCATAAATAGTGATCTCTTTATCTGATATCCGTGATTTATGCCATCTCTTAACAAACTCTTCTGTTATATGTGGTTCCTGCAATCCTATGGAATTAGCAAAATCATCAAATTCTTTAAGTATCCATCTTACACGAGAATCAACAATACCCATTGATTTCCGGATTTCCAACATTCGTTTAATGTATGGAGATAAAACACTACTGTAATTGAACTGTTCAGCCATAAAATGCTCCTCCTTTCTGCGTATAAAAACTATCTGGAATAGGTGGTACAGGTAATACACATTTCCTTAAAGCTACAAGGTTTATTTTTAGATAAGTCATCGTTGTTTCAGTGTTGCGATGTCCAAGAACTTCTGATATAATAGGCATGGTAGCCCCATTTTCAAGCATATTACTTGCTAAGGAATGCCGTAAAGAATGAGGACCATGGCGTTTTTTATCAATATTTACACCAGACAGGCGGATTATTTTATTGATATTACCACAAACCATAGACTGAGTGGCAGCAATATACGGGGCACGACTTGATAGAAATATGTTTTGGGAAGTAGATGCTGGACGTCCATATCTAAGATAGTCTATTATGGCATTACCGACATCTGCCAATAATGGAAGTTCAATGGTTTTACCTGTTTTTTGTATCCTCAATTTAATGAGATCATTATCCCAATCTATATCTGAGAACTTCAAACTCATAATGTCTGAAGCACGCAAGCCCAATCTTGATGCTAATAAAATCATTGCATAATTGCGCTTGCCCAAAGCACTACTTCGCGATACAGAATTTTCTATAACCTTAATCTCTTCCGTTGTATAATATGATGGTATGCGTTCTTTCTTTCGTAATTTATATGTAGCGAAGAATTCCTCAAATCGTCCATCTATAATGTTCTCTTGTCTCCAAAAAAGAAAGAGGCATCGAATAATAGACAAAGTCTTTTCCCTGTTTAGCTGTTGGGAAGAAAGAAACCGTATAACATGTTCCTCTGTTATCTGCTTTATATTTTGTACTCCAATCATATCTAAGTAATACAAAAAATTACCCAAACATGAACGATAGTGCTTTAACGTATTTTTGCCACGGCGTAAAGAAATCAAATGTAGAACCAACTTCTCCATCTGTTTTCCAATAGCACCATCAAGAGGGTAGAAAGCTGCTCTAACACATTGCTTTCTAATATATCCGACAGTCATAATGTCATTAAGAGCATGTATACTACGTATCCTTTCACATTCATGATTACTCATGTCTTGATGTTGAGTGGACTCTATAAACTTCGCACCTACATCAGGTGTATACATATCAATCCCTTTGTCCGACATGTACTGTAAAATGCCTTTTGTCCACAAACACTTGTAATAGTCAATAGTGCCCTTCGCATAACCACTTTCATAAAAATAATTGAGACATTGCTCAATAAGCTTTTTAATTTCTACTTTTTCCATAAAATCATTCTTTAATAATTAGGATATATACAGAATGCAATATAATGAGAAGTTTTTATACGAAGGGACTAAATAAATTCTTTAATATTCAATAAGTTTGCTCACTTTATAAGTCTTGCACTTTACATAACATATTACTTGTCATAATCGAACTTCTTGATACACCTGACAGCCGTTTCCCAACGTGAGTCCTCCATATTCTCCTGTGCCCGTAGAGAAGTTACCGTCATGGTCAGTACCACCAACGGCAGTACCGACCTTAGAAGTCTAACGGTTATTATAGGGCACCTCCTTCCTGAACTGACAATGAATCTTCCACTGCATCCGTCTCTTCATCACCTGCATTGTTGAAGTCAAATTCCATTTCTGTCATGTTTCCCCAGTTGTCTTCGACAACGACAATGAAGTTCTGCGCCTCGTCACATAGTGAAGTATAATACAGCCTGAACTTCCGGTTCTCCAGCAGATAACGGTCATTCGGCATGAATTCAAGACCGTTGTCCAGTTTCAGGGAACCTTCCCCGTCATACTGGAAATAACGGATCGTATAGACCGTACCGTCAAAATCGCCCTCACTTTTGAGTTCACATCGTATTTCCGCCGTCTCATTCCTGTTCAGTTCCTTGGGAACAGGCATTGTTTCCAAGGTAAACGGATAACTCTGCTGGATTTCCAGCTCGGATTCGCACGAGGTCAGTACAAGACTGACCAGACCTATGCAGAACATGGCTATCTTGCCTGTCAGCCCAAATCCTTTTCTTATATTCTTTTCTGTCTTCATTTGTTTTCCTTTGTTTTTGTCAGATATTCATTCAAGTCCTTAAATCCATCATACAGACCGGAACAGTCCGTAACCTTATTCCCGAAATGTATGTTCAAAGTCTCCAGTGCGGTAATCCCGGCCCGGTCACGGTCAAGAAAGCACCGGATTTTACCGTAACCCTCCAGAACGGCATACGACCGTTCCAGATTGGATACAGAGTTCAGCACCAGGCAGTCCTCATCCTTCACAGTCCGCAATACCAATGCCGAAAGGAAATCTACAAATCCTTCAAACACGCAGCACATATCCTGTTTTTTTCCGGACAGGGACACACAGGAAATGTCTTTGGGAGAGATGCATCCCTTGAACATCGGGTTACGGAGTTCATAACCGCCGCTCCGGTTCATGAAGCCTATGGCAAAATATCGTTTGCCCCGTATTCCATATGCCACTTCCTTGCAGAACCTCCCGGCTATGGCCGGATCAATGCCTCTCTCTTTCAGGTAGCTTTTCAATGCCTCATGACTCAGTTCCGTCACTTTCACGTCCTCGAATCCGGAAACGCGGGGTATCTTCTTACGTTCCTGTAAAGGCCGGAGGGGAAGGATGCCGGATTTCCCTGAAAGGAACTCTAGCTGTTCCATGAAACCGGTGCTTCCGGTCAGTTCTCCGGCAAGATGGAAGATGTCACCTCCCTTTCCGAGGCCAAAATCAAACCAGACATTCCGCTGCGTATCCACCTTGAAGGATGCGGTTCTCTCATTTCTGAAAGGGGATCTGAACCAGACATCATTTCCTTTACGGGATACAGGCATATGCCCCAGATCTTCAAGAAAACCGACAAGAGAAATCCGTCTAACCTGTTCCAGTTCCATAACCCGCTAATTTATCATAAAACGAATGCCGATTCCATATTGGGTATGGCAATGTCCGAGACTTCCGTCCCACAGGAAACGCTCACGCAAGGAAGCCGTCAATGCCACACGATCGGCAAGGTACAGTTCCATCTCCAGCGTCAGGGCACAGCCGTACACAAAGGCATCGCCGTTTTTCAGGGTGGCCCCGTCATAGAGTTTTTTATCGGACCAGTTTACCGTCTCATATCCGGCCAGTGCCGATCCTCCAAGATTGAGGAAGAACACTTTTCCCGCATCGGAAAGGAAATTCAGGTAATATCCGCCTTCTGCCGTAAACTGCGCCGAAGGGATGGTCACATGACGGTAACCGTGTTTCCTATGCAGGTATTCCGCTCCATATACCCATTTGTTCCCGCCTTTGGCATAGTTTGAAAGAATCATTCCCATATAGTATCCGTTATCGGAAGCCATACCTCCACGCATTTCCACGCCCTGCATCCTTGGCAGAATCCGCTGGGCGTCTGCCTGCCCTACGGAAAGGACAAGCATCAATGCCAGCATATACAATACTTTCGTTCTCATCGCACCTTCAGTTCATTGATGGTTTCCGCACGCACCAGGTCTTCGTTGACCACCTCAAAACTCTGGTGACGGCCGCCCTGTTTCTCATACATCTCCACAACCAGTTTCTTGTCGTCCGGTATCGTAAACTTGGGAAGGGCGAATACCGTACATTCCGAATCCCTGCCGTTTACACGTGTCACATAATTATAGGCACGCAGCGGATAAATCACCTGCTCCTGCATGGCCGTACGCTTCATCACCTTTTTGTCCACCACCTTGAACGTAATGAAATCCACGTCAAAGGGCACATTCGAGGAGTTCTTTACCTGGGTATGGAAATAAAGCAGGTCATTATGGGTGTACAGCCCTTTGAGCAGATACTGGATACCGAAACGCTTGCAGCC
>URWP01000165.1 GCA_900551645.1 uncultured Bacteroides sp. | reverse complement strand
AGAGTCAGGAGTAATTCCAGGATAATAAATCAGGAACGGCACGGGAGTATTGGTATGTGTACGCAATTCACAAGGCGTCGGATGATCCGGCAGAACAGCGATGGCCACCGGTTCTTCCCAATCCTTTACAGCCTCGAAAATAGGTCCTAAAGCCCTGCTGTCCAGATATTCGATGGTTTTCAGTTTCAAAGCTACATCTCCTTCATGGCCTGCCTCATCGCTCGCTTCAATGTGAAGATAAACAAAATCATCGGTCTTCAAGGCATCGATGGCAGCCTGTGCCTTTCCTTCATAATTGGTAGTATACAGACCGGTAGCTCCTTCTACATCGATACAACGCAAACCGGCATAACGCCCGATACCGCGAATCAGGTCTACCGCTGTAATAACCGAACCTCTCCGGATAGCCGGATATTTCTGTGAAAGTGGTTCCATCTTCGGACGATACCCCGGACTCCACGGCCAAATGCTGTTGGCGGGATCTTTTCCTTCGGCCATCCGCTTCAGATTCAGCGGATGATTGGCCAGCAATTCCTGTGATTTCAGAATCAAATCATTCAGCAAATCGGCCGTTTCCTGCGCCTCCGGACAAAGCGGTTTCACAAGGTTCGGACGGAACGGTTGCAACGGGATGTCGTGAGGAGGAACGCATGCCACACGCTTATCGCCTCCCTTTATCACCAACAGATGACGATACTGGACGCCGGTATAGAAATGAATCCGGTCATTACCCAACTTTTCTTCCAAAAACTTAATCAACATATCAGCTTCTTCGGTAGTAATGTGTCCAGCCGAATGGTTCTTCAACGTCTCTCCTTCTACACAGATGATGTTACAACGCATCGCCATGTCGCCCGGTTCCAGATCTACCCCGATACTAGCGGCTTCCAGTACTCCCCGCCCCTCGTATACTTTCGGCAAGTCATATCCCATGACAGACATGTTGGCCACCTCGCTTCCCGGATGGAAACCGTCGGCCACCGTCTTGAGCATACCGGTACGTCCCAGACTGGCCAGTTTATCCATGTAAGGTGTATGTGCGTATTGTAGCAAGGTCTTGTTTCCCAACGACGGTACCGCCCAGTCGGCCATACCGTCCCCCAAAATAATCAAATGTTTCATAATCCCCTTAAATATTAGCGATGCTCATGATATCAGCGAATACTCCGGCCGCCGTTACACCGGCACCGGCACCATATCCCTGAATCAGCATCGGGTATTCATTATATCGTTCAGTTGTCAGCAGAATTATATTATTGCTTCCTTCCAGGGTATAGAACGGATGGTCGTGCCCCACTTCCTGCAAGGAAACCGTTCCGTTACCGTCTTCCAGTTTGGCCACAAACCGCCAGCGTTTGTCTTCGGCCTCCAGTTTCTGCCGTTGTTTCTCGAAATCGTCATCCAGTTGTGGAATTTTCTTCCAGAAGTCATCCAGCGACCCTTCGAAATATTCGTCGGGAATAAACAAATGTTTCACCACATCTTCCTGATTCAGACGGTAACCAGCTTCACGTGCCAAAATAACAAGTTTACGGATAACATCTTTTCCGCTCAAGTCTATGCGCGGGTCCGGCTCAGAATATCCTTCTTCTTTAGCTCTACGGATAGTTTCGCTCAATGGAACATCCGCACTCAAGGTATTGAAAATGTAATTCAACGTTCCGCTCAATACCGCTTCAATCTTCAAAATCTTATCACCACTATTTATCAGGTCATTGATGGTATTGATAACCGGAAGTCCGGCACCTACATTCGTTTCGAAGAGAAATTTCACACCACGCTGGCGGGCTATCTGCTTCAATTCCGCATAAATTTCATAATCCGAAGAAGCGGCAATCTTATTGGCGGCAACCACCGAAATATTGTGCTTCAGGAAATCTTTATACAGACCGGCAATTTCCGGACTTGCCGTACAATCCACAAACACCGAATTGAAAATATTCATACCAATTACCTCGTCGTGCAGAAGCTGAGTACAAGATGGAACACCTTTCTCTTCCAGTTCCTGACGGAAGTTTGCCAAATCAATGCCCTGACGGCAGAAGTAAGCCTGATGTCCGTTGGCGATACCTACGACTCTCAGCTTCAGTCCACGTTCCTTTTTCAGCCGTTCCTGCTGACCGTGAATCTGTTCCAACAAGCTATGGCCTACGGTTCCGATACCACAGACAAAAAGATTCAGTACCTGATATTCCGAAAGAAAAAACGAGTCGTGAATCACATTCAGGGTCTTACGAAGCGAAGCACCGTCTACAACAAACGAGATATTGGTTTCAGAAGCACCCTGTGCGCAGGCTATGACATTGATACCGTTACGTCCCAACGTACCGAACAGCTTTCCGGCAATGCCCGGCGTATGTTTCATGTTCTCACCTACAATCGCTACGGTAGCCAGTCCGCCTTCTACTTTCATCGGACTGATTTCACCCATCTCGATTTCCTTGGCGAATTCCTCGTTCAGCAGGGAACATGCCAATTCGGCCTCTCCGTTACGTACACCGATGGAAATAGAGTTCTCTGAAGAAGCCTGCGAAACCAGGAACACGCTGATACCGTTCTCGGCCAACGCACGGAACAGACGGTGGTCTACTCCGATAACGCCTACCATACCCAGACCGGTCATGGTAATCAGACACGTATCATTGATGGAGGAAATACCCTTGATGGCCTTCGAGAAGTGATCGGCTTCCTGCTTGATGATGGTGCCTGGAGCTTCCGGATTGAATGTATTCTTGATAAGAATCGGAATATTCTTATGGCAGACCGGATAAATAGTCGGCGGATAAACCACCTTTGCACCGAAGTTACACAACTCCATCGCTTCAACATAACTCAATTCTGTGATGGGATATGCGGTACTGATGACACGAGGGTCGGCCGTCATGAAACCATCCACATCGGTCCAGATTTCCAGAATATCCGCATCCAGTGCCGCGGCGATGATGGAAGCCGTATAATCGGATCCGCCCCGGCCCAGATTCGTAATCTCACCGGTATTCTTATCACTGGAAATGAATCCGGGAACCAATGATACCTGTGGAAGTTCCTTGAAAGCTTCCTTGACCAGTTGGGTAGTCAGTTCCGAATCCAGGATATGCTTGTTGTGTTTTTTCTCTGTCTTGATGAAAGTACGTGAATCAAACCACTGAGCGTCCTTAATCAAAGCAGTTACAATGATGGATGAAAGACGCTCTCCGTAACTTACGATGGTAGCGGAAGTCTTTGGTGAGAGGTCACGAATCAGATAGATACCCTGGAAAATATCCTTCAATTCGCTCAACAGCTCGTTTACCTGGTCCAACAGGATTTCACGTTGCTTCCCGGCCGGTATCACCGTATAGACCATCTCAATGTGGCGATTGACAATTTCCTTCATTTCCTTTTCATAAGCCGAATCGCCTGCTGTAGCCATCTTCGAGGTATTAATCAATTTGTCTGTAATTCCTCCTAATGCAGAAACTACCACAATCACTTTTTCATCAATTGCCTCAACAATTTTTTTCACACTCAGCATGCTGTTGACGGAACCTACAGACGTTCCACCGAATTTCAATACTTTCATAGGTATACACAATTATTTTATACTTTCCACTCCCCCGTCAGGAATAAAAAGCCAGAAATAAAATCAGAATAAATAATAAATAGAAATGAATGCTTACGTCCGTAAGCGTGTATCACGTAGAAACACCAATATACAATCCTTACCCCCGAGGGGTAGTCCCTGAAACAGATGTGGCGATAAAGAAACACCCCATCCCCATGGTTGTGATATGGATGTTGAAAATTGTCATATTGTGTAATTTTATGGTGTGGCAAATATAAGAACATTTTTCTACAAACAAACTTATTTCTGCTATTTTTTTTCACAAAATCCCAAGATTTCGTAACAACCGTTCGCCCGTTCCGGCAAAAAGTGAAAATTTATAGTCAAAAAAACAATGGTTCATAAATGTAAATTTACCATAACAGAATGTCCTATTGTTCCCAGGTATCAGAAGTTAACCCATAATCCACCTGGAAACTTTCGGAAAACACTTGTAGCATCCGGCTACGATGCCCCATGCCGCCACGAATACCAGCAAGGCGGTGACCGGAATCTGCAACGGTATAGGCATTCCCAGGTTCTCTACCACCAGATAACCTGTACCTACCAGGAAATAATGAATCATATAGATGCCCAGTCCGCATCGGGTAAGGTTGGTCAATGCGCTTGTGAGGAACACCGATGTTATCTTTACCTTCTGTGCCAGGAGATAAACGGCTACGGTCATCAGCATCACGTTGGGCGAGCAATACTGGAAGAACAGTTCTACCTGTCGTTCGGTGGCTTCCGGACGTCCGGTTATCTCGCGGAATCCGTAATAGGTAACGGCATAGCCGATGGCAAACAGGACGATGGAGATACCAATGGTCTTTCCCGTCGGAAGCCGGTTGCCCGTATTTTTCAGATAAGACCCCAAAAGCAGGTAACCGCAGAAGCCCGAGAAATAATAGAGGATTCCGAAATCGTTCCAGGCACAGGTACCGCCAAGGTTTTCGGAAATGAACTCCCGGCAATAAGGTAAGAACAACGTGATGCACCACAAGCCCAGGAAAATCCGGATCTGTTTCTCCGAAGCCTGTTTCAGCCAGACGGAGAAGAAAGGTATATACAAGTACAATCCCAGCAACATATAGATATACCACAGGTGGACGGTGTACGTATTGAAGTTGAAGGGAATCAGCCAGATGTTGTGCAGGCTATCGGAAAGGCTTTGCGAGGGGGATTCTCCGGCATAGGCGAACATCTTGGAGAGGATGGAGCTGTCCAGACCGATGAGACCGGTGAACCACGGAAAAAGGTCGTATAGCAAAGACCATACGATGAAAGGTATCAGCACGCGCATCATCCTTTTCTTGTAGAAGGGACCGATGTCCTGTTGGGCAGGCAACAAGAGCATACCGGTGAGCATGACGAACAGGGGGACACACGGACGTAGAAGAGACCCGTAGATACTTCCCCAGAAATTATATTCCGGATTCGAGCGGGCTTCGGGTGAAACGTTGAAAGGGTCTGCGCAATGGATGCAGACAACCATCAGAATAGCAATCAGACGGAGAAAATCCGCCCATACGATACGGTTCGTGTTTTTCATTTCTTTGATTTCTTTTTTATGATTCCGGTTGCAAAAGAATACAATAGTTCCGACATTTCCAATCGGAACCATGCTTTTATGTAAATATAGCGGTAAGTATTCAAAACAAGTTGTAAATTTGTAGGGTAACCTTAAAAGAAGATAATACATGAAAAGAATCGCATTACTGATCAGTTGTTGCCTGTTCGTCGTCGGCCTGTGCGCTTCGCCGATAACGGGATTGCTGGAACGGATAGACAAAGGAGCGTCGGCCAAGTTCCGGATTGAGCTTCAGAAAGCAGAGGATGACTTCTTCGAGCTGGACCAGCAGGGAGACAAGGTCGTGGTCCGAGGAAACAATTACGTGAGTATCGCTACCGGTATCAACTGGTACCTGAAATATTATGCGGGCGTCCATCTGTCCTGGAACAACATGCGGGCGAAATTGCCGGATGTCTTGCCAAAGGTCGCCCGAAAGGAACGCCACGAAACTACGCTTCCCTACCGTTATGACCTCAATTACTGTACATTTTCTTATAGCATGGCTTTCTGGGACTGGGACCGTTGGGAACAGGAAATCGACTGGCCTTGCACGGCATCAACCTGCCCCTGGCGATGGTCGGGACAGATGTGGTCTGGAGGAATGTCTTGCTGGATTTGGGGTATACCGAAAAGGAAGTCGGCGATTTCATAGCCGGGCCGGCCTTCCAGGCATGGTGGCTGATGAACAACCTGGAGGGTTGGGGAGGACCGAACCCTGAAAGTTGGTATGTCCATCAGGAAAAGCTTCAGAAACGTATCCTGAAGCGGATGCGTGAATACGGCATCCATCCCGTATTGCCGGGCTACTCGGGCATGGTACCGCACAATGCGAAGGAGAAACTGGGGCTGGATGTGGCCGACCCGGGCATCTGGTGCGGCTATAACCGTCCGGCTTTCCTGCAACCTACCGACCCGAATTTTGAACGTATCGCCCGTTTGTATTACAAGGAGTTGACCCGTCTGTACGGGAAGGCGGATTATTATAGCATGGACCCGTTCCACGAAGGAGGAAGTACGGCCGATGTGGATTTGAATCTGGCGGGTAAGGCCATCTGGAAGGCCATGAAGCGGGCCAATCC
>URWP01000164.1 GCA_900551645.1 uncultured Bacteroides sp. | reverse complement strand
CCGGTATCTCTCGTCGTACCTTGGAAGAAAATATGCCTTATTTCGGTTACGGATATATCAAAGATCCGGCTACACTAGTACCCCATGTAGGACTGATGTTCTGGTCTTTCCGTATCATGGTCGGCTTGGGATGTTATTTTATCTTGTTTTTTGCAGTCATGCTGTTTTTGGCCTATAAGAAGGAATTGGCACGTTTTTCCTGGTTGCATCATATAGCCTTGTGGAGTATTCCGTTGGCATACGTTGCCAGTCAGACCGGTTGGATTGTAGCCGAGGTAGGTCGTCAGCCTTGGACCATTCAGGATATGCTTCCGGTGAATGCAGCTATATCCCGTTTGGAAACAGGGTCTGTACAGACTACTTTCTTTATTTTCTTGATAATGTTTACAGTACTTATGATTGCTGAAATAGGTATCATGATTAAGGCTATCCGGAAAGGTCCGGAAGAGCATGTATAACCGGGTATAATTCATTTTAATCGATATAATTATGATGACTACAATAGATTCAACCTATTTGTTTTTACAGAATTACTGGTGGTTTCTGGTATCTTTGCTGGGAGCGATTCTGGTGTTTCTGTTGTTTGTGCAGGGGGGAAATTCCCTGTTGTTTAATTTAGGACGTTCGGAAATGGAACGTACCATGCTGGTTAATTCTACCGGACGGAAGTGGGAGTTTACCTTTACGACTTTGGTGACTTTCGGTGGTGCTTTCTTCGCTTCGTTTCCTTTGTTCTACAGTACCAGCTTCGGAGGTGCATACTGGTTGTGGATGATTATTCTTTTCAGCTTTGTCTTACAGGCGGTTTCGTACGAGTTTCAGTCTAAATTAGGTAATCTGTTGGGTAAGACAACCTATCAGATATTCTTGGTTATCAATGGTGTGGTTGGACCTGTTCTGTTGGGCGCGGCAGTGGCTACTTTTTTCAACGGTTCCAGTTTCGTTATTAATAAGGAAAATCTGACGGACGAAGTAATGCCTGTTATTAGTTTATGGGCGAATGGTTGGCACGGACTTGATGCCTTTGTTGACCCTTGGAATCTGGTGTTGGGGCTGGCTGTTTTTTTCCTGGCTCGTCTGTTGGGTAATTTGTATTTCATCAATAATATCCGTAGCGCGGAACTGATTCCACGGTGTCGTCGGCAACTGGTTTCGGATGCTGTTCCTTTCCTGATTTTCTTTCTGGCTTTTATTATCCGTACGCTGCTGAAAGACGGGTTTGCTGTCAATCCGGGAACAGGGGAAGTCTATATGGAACCTTACAAGTATTTCCTGAATTTGATGGAAATGCCTTATCTGCTGGTGCTGTTCTTGCTTGGGGTAGCAGGTGTACTGTATGGACTGATCAGAAGTGTTTTCAGTAAGACATTTACGAAAGGTATTTGGTTCGCCGGTACTGGTACCATACTTACTGTGTTGGCATTGCTGTTGACAGTTGGCTATAATCATACGGCTTATTATCCTTCACTGTCTGACCTGCAAAGTTCATTGACTCTGGCTAACAGTTGTTCCAGTAAATTTACGCTGGAAGTGATGGCATACGTTTCCATTCTGGTACCATTTGTCCTGGCTTATATCTTTTATGCTTGGCGAGCTATTGACAGGAAACCGATTACACCGGAAGAAATGAGGAATGATGAACATACTTATTGATTTGATGTAGTGTAAGAGTTGTCAGAGGTGAACGCTCAATAAAAGCAGGCTGTATCACAGCCTGCTTTTATTATGCCCCTGTTGCATCCTTAGGTGTAGCTATCGCTTAGAGTAGTTGCTGTGTAGTCAGTCTGTTAATTTCGTGACTAATTGATGGGTAGGCCGGTCTTCTGTCACGCCTTCCTGAAAACAAATGCATGGATGAACTTGTTTGTTCTATAAGCAGAATGAAGATTTTTGTATCCGAAGAAAGGGATAAAACCTTTTGTGCTGTATCTTTGTACAGTAGCGTACCTTCTTGAATATACCTATAAGTGGGGATTGTGTACGCAAACTGGATTTATTTACTTTGTGCTCAAGAAATATGAATAGTGTATTGACCATGTTTAGACCAAGAACGTACAAGCCTACCGATAAGATGAGCGATCTCATCTGTGAGAATTATGTAATGCTCCAAGTGTTGAGCCGTTTCGGATTGTCGTTGGGATTCGGAGATAAAACGATACAGGAAGTATGTGAAGGAAATAAAGTGGATTACAAAACTTTCCTGATTGTCGTAAATTTCTTATTGGAGGACGGAGATCGGATGCAGGATCACTTGAAAGATTTGTCTATTCCTGCACTGATGAGTTACCTGAAGCAGGCACACCATTACTTTCTGGATTTCCAGTTACCGACTATCCGGAAGAAGTTGATTGAAGCTATTAGTGGTTCTCCGGAACAACAGGTCGTCTTTCTGATAATTCAGTTTTACGATGCTTATGTAGCCGAAGTCCGTAAGCACATGGAATATGAGAATCAGAAAGTTTTTACCTATGTGGAACAATTGCTTCAGGGTCAGAAACCGGAAGCTTATAATATCGGAGTCTTTGCCCGGCATCATGATCAGATAAATGCCAAGCTCACTGAATTAAAGAATATTATTATAAAATATTATCCGACTAACGGTGACAATCAACTGCTGAATGCTACTTTATTCGACATTTTCAGTTGCGAAGAGGATTTGGCCTCTCATAATCGGGTGGAAGATTACTTGTTTGTGCCTGCCATCATGGAGTTGGAAAAGGAGGTAAAATGAAGTCTCAGGAAATAATACACATAGCTGTGGCCGATACTTCAATCATTGTTCGGAGTGGACTGGTTGCCGTGTTGAAGCGGTTGCCCGATTTGAATATCCAGACAATTGAAGTAACTTCCAAAGAAGGGTTGCAGCATTGTATGGATGCCCATCGTCCGGATTTGTTGATTGTGAGCCCTCAGTTTGAGGGATGGTTTGATTTGGAAGGATTCAAACAGGCTTATGGACCACATAAACTGAAAATTGTAGCTTTGGTTTCAGTGGTAATGGATGCCAATCAGTTGAAGGATTACGATGAGCAGATAAATCTGTTCGATGATGTGGAGAAGTTGACCCGGAAAATCTCTTCGCTGATGAATGTAGACGAAGAAGATGAAAATGAACAGGATGCACTGAGTCAGCGTGAAAAGGAAATTATCGGATGTGTGGTAAGAGGAATGACCAATAAAGAGATAGCTGAAAAACTGTTTATTTCTGTACACACTGTTATTACTCATCGCAGGAATATAACCCGGAAACTTCAGATTCATTCGGCAGCTGGTCTTACTATTTATGCTATCGTAAACAAACTGGTAGAGTTGGGAGAAGTTAAGATGGATCTTTGATGACTGTTCTTATTGGGAGAGCTTTTAAATACCAAGTTTTAGGTATTGCTTGATTGGCTGAAAACCGGTATCTTTGCAGTGTTAGTCATATAGAAATTACGTAAACCACAAAAGTAAAAGAAGTTAGTTATTAGTTGGGTGCGCCCTGCGAAGTGATTCGCGGGGCGCACGCATGTAATCGCCTTCAGAATATTTCATTCTTTTTTGACAATTTCTTTTCTTCATTCATGAATATGCTCTAAATTTGTTGTCCGAAAACCAATAACAGAAATAAAATGAAAGTAGGATTGTTCATACCCTGCTACATCAACGCAGTTTATCCCCAGGTGGGGGTAGCTTCGTACAAACTGCTGAAGAGCTTAGGCGTTGATGTGGATTATCCGCTTGATCAGACTTGTTGTGGACAGCCGATGGCCAATGCCGGATTTGAAGATGAAGCGGTAGAGCTTGCCAAACGTTTTGACCGTTTGTTTGAGCATTACGATTACATTGTCGGCCCTTCGGCCAGTTGTGTAGTGTTTGTACGTGACCATTACGGGAATCTGTTGGCAAAAGAACAGCACCGTTGTGCCAGTGAAGGTAAAATTTATGATATCTGTGAGTTTATCCATGATGTAGTGAAACCTACTTCTTTGGTGGCATCTTTTCCGCATAAGGTCAGCATACAGAACAGTTGCCATGGTGTACGGCTGATGCACTTGTCGGCTCCTAGTGAACTGAATATTCCTTATTACAATAAATTGCGTGATCTGCTTTCTTTAGTAAAGGACATTGAGATAGTAGAACCGGAACGTCCTGATGAATGTTGCGGGTTCGGAGGTATGTTTGCCGTAGAAGAGCACGCAGTTTCCGGTAGAATGGGACGCGACAAGATTCAGCGTCACATTGATACGGGTGCCGAGTATATAGTAGGCGCCGACAGTTCTTGTCTGATGCATCAGAGCGGTATTATTGCCCGTGATCATCTTCCAATAAAGACCATTCATATCGTTGAAATCTTAGCTTCCGGATTATGAGTACAAAACATTCCATTGCTGCCGAGAAATTCCAGGAGAACCGGGATTTGGCATCCTGGCATGACCAGACTTTGTGGATGGTACGTGCCAAACGAGATAAAATCAGTAAAGAAATTCCTGAGTGGGAGAAATTACGTGATATGGCTTGCGCTATTAAACTGTACAGTAACAGTCATTTGGATTTCTTGTTGCAGGAATTTGAGAAGAACGCCATAGCTAATGGTGCTCATGTCTATTGGGCGAAAGATGCTGATGAATATTGTTCAATTGTTCATCACATTCTGGAGGGGCATCATGTCAAGCATTTCATCAAGAGCAAATCTATGCTGGCCGAAGAATGTGGGTTGAATGAGTATTTGGAGGAAAAAGGAATTGAGGTCGTGGAAAGCGACTTGGGTGAACGTATTCTTCAGTTGATGCATAAACGACCGAGTCATATTGTCTTACCGGCCATTCATATCAAGAAAGAGGAAATTGGTGAGCTTTTTGTCAGGGAAATGGGAACAGAGCCTGGTAATAACGATCAGACTTATCTGACTCATGCTGCCCGTAAGAATCTTCGCCATAAGTTCATCGAAGCTGAAGCAGCCATGACGGGAGCGAACTTTGCTGTGGCTTCAACCGGTGAGTGTGTAGTCTGTACCAATGAAGGTAATGCAGATATGGGAACTTCTCAGCCTAAACTGCAGATTACGGCTTTTGGAATGGAGAAAATAGTCCCGGATCGTGATGCTTTAGGAGTCTTTACCCGTTTATTGGCTCGTTCAGGCACAGGCCAGCCGATTACTACTTATACTTCTCATTACAGGAAACCGCGTAAAGGCGGTGAGTTACATATCATTATTGTAGATAATGGCCGTAGCCGGATATTGGCCGATCCGGAGCATGTGAAAACACTTAACTGTTTGCGTTGTGGAGCATGTATGAATACTTGTCCGGTTTATCGCCGGAGTGGCGGGTATTCTTATACTTATTTTATTCCTGGTCCTATCGGAATCAATTTAGGTATGCTAAAGGCTCCGTTACATTATTACGATAATGTATCGGCTTGCTCTCTTTGTCATTCTTGTCAGAATGTTTGTCCAGCTAAGGTCGATTTGGCCGACCAGATTTACCGTTGGCGACAGAAGTTACACGGTTTGGGAGTGGCCAGTTCATCCAAAAAATATCTTTCCGGAGGAATGAAGATACTGATGGAACACCCTCATCTTTTTAATCTGGCTCTGAAAGAGGCTCCAATCGCTAACTCTTTACCTCATTGGATGGTGTACAATGGGCTGAATGATTGGGGAAAAGAACATGAAATGCCGAAGTTTGCCAAGGAGAGCTTTAATGAAATGTGGAAGAAGAATAAAGTGAAATGACCATGAGTAGCAGAGAAGATATTTTGCAGAGTATTCGTCGGAATACAAGAGTCCGTTATGATAAACCGGATTATTTGCCGCTGGAGAAAGAAGCTATGACTTATTCTGATAAATTGTCTCGTTTTCAGGAAGTCATGAATCAGGTAGGTGGCCGTGCTGTGATTTTGCAGGAAGGTGAGGACTTGAATGCTGTTATTAAGAAACTGTATCCGGAGGCTGTGCGTATAGCTGCCTGTATGTCTGAAGTAACTTGTAGTACAGGAGTCCAGACAATATCGTGTGCTACATTCCATCCGGATGAAGTGGAGAAGTCCGGTGATTTGGATGGAACAGACCTGGCTATTGTGCAAGGTAGGGTAGGAGTTTGTGAGAATGGAGCCGTATGGATATGTCAGGATGTGGAGCAACGTGCCGTTTATTTCATTTCAGAAGCATTGGTTATTTTGTTGGATAGAAAGAACCTGGTGAATAATATGCACGAAGCGTATAAACGGATTGATACCGGCGATTATGGATATGGAGTTTTCATCTC
>URWP01000163.1 GCA_900551645.1 uncultured Bacteroides sp. | reverse complement strand
GTCTTGGGTTCGAGCCCCAAGCGGATCACCAAAAAGTTTAATAGAAAACCGCTGATAAGATTCAATTATCGGCGGTTTTCTTTTTATCTTACCTCAAAATTGAGCCAAACCGGATCGGCTCAGCTCAATTCTACAAATAACAGATAAAAACGGTTATTCCATCTGGAATTCCATATAATATTTACTCAATCACTTCACGTACGAAGTAAACTCCATCATATTCTGCGGCAAAACCATCATTCCATTTTCCATTATACTCCAGTTTTAACGTCATCCGAAGCGACTTTCCGTTCTTTTGACCACCCGTTTTCCGGTCATAGACAGTTGTTAAAGTTCCTGTCTTATCAACCAGCCAGAACTCCCGACCGTCATTATCCGGACGGAAAGACCGGACCTCATGACCGATACGGACTTCACCCGACTGGACATACAACACCTGTGTTGAATCCGATTTTACATCAGCTCCTGTCAGACAGATGCTGTTTTCATCGAATAAGGGAGCATCCTGACCTATTTCCACAAATACAGCCCGGTCGGGACAGGAAAGCTGCACTTCGAAATATCGCATGCCACTATTGCCTACCCCCCAACCACTACAGGTAGCAGGTACAGGCTCTTCTTTCATCTGCTTCTCCACCTCAGTTGCATAAGAGCCTGCAGGTACCAGCAAATACCGCTTGAAACCTCCACGACCAGATTCCACCTCCTTAAACTGACAGGTCTGACTGTCGTTCCAACCATCCTGCATCCACAGCAAAGGAATCACATCCTCTATGGAACGATTCTTCAGCGGAAATACCTGCATCACTTTATGGGGAACCGCATCTCCGTTACGGATCACAACAGCCCCTGGAAGAGAGGCATCCGCCATCACTCTGATTTCCGGATTCCGCTGTGACCAGAAACTCAACCCGGCTCCTGTCACCCGTTCCCACTCAAATCCTTCGTACGCCTCACGGGAAGGGACATCAGTCACTGCCTTCTGAACAGTTTCCACTGTTGTTTCTGTCTTCCCGTTTCCTCCGCAGGCACAAAGGCCCGCCACTACAAATAAAGCCAGATACTTCATCATCCATTCATTTTAATGAAAATCCAACATAGTCTTTTCATGATTACAACATGTCTATTTTTCTTTCAGCGAAATATGACTTCCATCCGCCAACGTAGTCAGAACAGCCTCCTGTCCTTTCCCACGAAGATCGAACACCGGATTCTTATAACCATATCCGGAGGCTGTACGATACTGATACAACAGGCTATAGATTCCTTTCCGGCTCATCTGCGCCACACCGGCCTTTCCAAAGAAAGCCACCTCAATGTCCTCTCCATCATCGGTCACAAAGACAGCCTTTACCAAGTCTTCTATCCCGCTGGTAGCATACAGTAACTGCCCCCGTCTGGAAACCAGCCATTCCGATTCGGATTTTTCCACCAGATAAGTATCATCATCTTCTACATTCCATACCGGCGTACCATCCGGACGCATTCTGCGGTCAAGTACGACATCCGTTTCCGAATCGAAAAACTCCAGTTGGGTAGAATCAGCATTAAACACCAGATAACCTGCAGAGGAAGACTGCGGGTTGACTACGGAATGCACACGACTACCTTCTTCAAATACACGGATTTTCTTCTGAAGCATTTCCGACCAAGTATACCCCATGGCAGCATCGCTGCCTCCAATCAATCCTTTATCATCCTGTCGACGTACATACTGAATGCGATACATATCACCCTTTCCCAATGTCAGTGTATCTCCACTGAAGGAAACAATATCCAAAGTATCTGCAAATTCAATGGTCTGTCCGTTGCCGATACTTTTCCCTTCCAGCACTAGCCGTGAATCTCCTGTCAGCCCCCAGTGCTGATATTGCAGCGTAGCCATCCCGATAGAAGACGCCTCACCTTTTTCATACAGACTGACTCCCTGTACAATATGCTGATTGACAGGCATCACTTCTATCCAATTTCCGGTCAAATCCTTTTCTGTCACTTTTTCTGTTGTGCTGCATGACATCCATAAACCAGCAGATGCCAAGGCCATACATACAATAGATTTCTTCATAGTCTTTGGTTTCCAATTGTTATGTTATTTCCTATATAAAGATTCAAAAACAAGATTTATACCTGCAGAGTACGGACAGCTTCGGCCAGCTGTTCCAAAGCCTGCCGGATAACCGAACGTGGCGAAGCGACATTCATCCGCATAAACCCTTCTCCACCTGGTCCAAACATTTCTCCATCGTTCAAAGCCAAGTGAGCCCGATCTACAAAAAGATTTACCAACTGTTCATGATTCAACCCTAATTTCCGACAGTCTAACCATACCAGGAAAGAAGCCTGCGGACACAAAGGTTTGATTTGTGGAACATGAACCATACAGAACTCCATCACCAACCGGATATTACCCTCGATGTAATGCAACATTTCCTGTCGCCACGCTTCCCCCTGCGAAAAAGCAGCCAACGTAGCTATCGGCGCAAAAAGAGTCGGCTCATTCAGTTCGTTCGCTTCCAACCAACGATAGAAAGGACGACGGATTTCTTCATTCGGAACAATGGCATATGAACTTACAACACCGGCAATATTGAATGTTTTGGAAGGAGCTCCGAAAGTTATGCTACACGCAGCCGCCTCAGCAGATACCGAAGCAAACGGAATATGCTTATTTCCCCACAAGGCCATATCGCAATGGATTTCATCGGAAACCACCAATATATGATGTTTGTAGCAGAAATCTGCCAGACGTACCAAGGTTTCACGGTTCCACACAATGCCTCCGGGGTTATGCGGGTTAGACAGCAACAGCACACGGCATTTTTCATCGGTCACAGCTTCCAGGTTATCAAAATCCATCGAATAAGTTCCATCGGCTTCTTCGCGCAACGGATTATATACTACCTGCCGGCCGTTTCCTTGCGGAGTCAGCCGGAACGGATGATACACAGGAGGTTGGATAATCACTTTTTCATCTTCTTTTACGAAGAAATTGACCACCATACCAATACCTTTTACAATACCCGGAATATAAGTCAGCCATTCCTGTTCTACTTTCCAGTTGTGATGTGATTCAATCCAGTCCGCAACAACAGGCCAATAATCATCAGGCATCTCCGTATATCCGAACAAAGAATGTTCCAATCGCTGACGTAAAGCTTCCGTAATAAAAGAAGGCGTCTCAAAATCCATATCGGCTACCCACAACGGTAGCAGGTCAGTCCGCCCGTAAAGCCGTTTCAGGGCTTCCAGCTTTACAGCATGGGTTCCGGTGCGGTCTATCACTTTATCAAAATCATAGTTTCTCATACAACTCTTTTCAAATAGTTTTTGAATTATACAAAAATAGAGATTATACTTTACACGACCATCACTTGTGTAACAGTAAAGGAGTAAAGAGGTCTAAAATTATACAAACATTCATTAAGGGAATATACTTTCACCATGGCAAAACATCGGTGAAAAACAAACGTTCGTATCAAATCAAACACGAGCACGTTTTCATCAGTTCGTCCGTTCGTTTCATCAAAAACATGAGTTCGTTTTTCGACAAAAATTTTATCCAATACACAGACGCAGGTAAGCACGATCGTCGTAAGAACAGTTCCCCGGACGCACCCCCTTGGTTTCTGGATGCAGATACATACACATCGGATCTTTTTCCAATATCCGATGAAGATAAGCTTCGGTTTCATCCAATGTGAAGAACAGTTTCGGATAACCGTCGGAAGCCAGCACGATTTCGCTTTCCTCCGCTACGGAAAAGCATTTTACAAGTTCCATAGGCACCGGATAACCATCGAACACTGCATACGCATAGCGACTATCCTCACGTGTCCGGTTCTGCAACCAAGCCTGCCGTTTCAGAAAAGGTAGAATAAACGTCCTTCCCGGGTCACATGCGACCAGTTCTTCCAATGACATACCAGCCGCCAACTCCGCTTCGTTGTATACACACCGAGCTTCGGCCATAATATGGTCTACAGCCTTTTCATTCGCTGAATAAAAAGAATGAGTCAAACAACGGCAATCGCCTATTTGCCAGATTTCTCTCCGAAAGGCACTATAGATAACAGCACTGGCTGTACAGCGACATTCCGGATGCTCTTCGACCAGCTCCGTCAACTGATGGATTGCATAAAAATTCCGGATACGAGCGGTAATTGCCGATACTGCCTCCAGACACGTAGCCTCAACAGACAACCCCTGCAAGGCTTCCATCACACACTGCACCGCCCACTGTCCGGTAGTTTTCCCGTTTTTCCGGAAATCAGATTTGGAAGTAGCTCCGTCAATAACCGCCGCAAAAGCCGGATTGATAAAAATAGCATCTTCGTTATCTGTCTCCGCATGTTTTCCCTTCAGGAACGATTCTACAACGTCAAAAATCTCTTTTCCTGCAAAATTCTTTTGTCTCTCATTCATATAACCTGTAAAAATAGTCTGTAGACACGAAGGTAATCAATTCCAGAATATTGACAGCCTAAATACCCCCCGGAATGAGTTGTTTCAACGGATAATCCGCATTTTTAGTCAACAAATCGTTTACCGACTCAACAAAATGCACAAAATGCTGTTTTTATGGAAGAATTCGCTGATTCACCGATAACAATTGGTATTTCGGGGAATAATCCGTAATTTTGTCGCCTTATATAAATTCATGATATGAAAGTCAGTCTAAAAACTTCTTACATCGCTATATTATTAGCATTTCTTTCGCTTCTGAACGTTGTGGAAACGTATGCAGAAGTAACAGTCCAAACAGATTCTACCAATACATGGGAACCATCTGATTCTATATTTGTTCATTACCTGAAAGAACAGGGAATTCCTGTTACATCACACAATCAACTGAAACTTCTGACCAGCGGCAGAGAAAAATTCAAATGTCTTTTCGAAGATATACGAAGAGCCAAACACCATGTACACTTGGAATATTTCAATTTCCGCAGCGATTCCATTGCCAAAGAAATGTTCACATTATTGGCAGAAAAAGCCAAAGAAGGAGTGAAGGTACGTGCCATGTTCGATGCATTCGGAAATCTTTCCAACAACCGCCCGTTACGCAAACAGCACTTGCAGATGTTGAATGACCGAGGGGTAGAAATTGTAAAATTCGACCCTATCCGTTTTCCATATATCAATCATGTATTCAGCCGTGACCACCAGAAAATCATTGTCATAGACGGACAGATAGGATTCACCGGAGGTATGAACATCGCCGACTACTACATCAACGGACTTCCCGGAATCGGGCCTTGGAGGGATATGCACATCCGCATTGAAGGACCGGCTGCCGAAGAGTTACAGAAGGCCTTTCTCCGAACTTGGGACAAAGAAACCAAACAGAATATACAAGATTCTTGTCTCTTCGCCGTAAATCATGATTCACTGGCCCAACTTCCCTTTCACCGCGGAAATCAGGTAGCCATTGTACAGCGTATTCCGCATGAAGCGCCTAAAGCCTTGCGTGATACCTATATCGCAGCCATCGACGCAGCCGAGCATAAAATCCAGTTAATCAGCCCCTACTTCACACCAACTGCCAGTATCCAAAAAGCCATCAAACGAGCCATCAAACGGGGAGTACGGGTAGAAATCATGATTCCAGCCAAATCGGACATTCCATTTACCCCCGATGCAGGTTTTTATATCGCCAATCAGTTACGCAAAAAAGGAGCACATATCTATATCTTCAACGGAGGTTTTCATCATTCCAAAATCATGATGGTGGACGACCGTTTCTGTACTGTAGGCAGTATGAACATGAACAGCCGAAGCATCCGATACGACTATGAAATCAATGCATTCATCATGGATCTTCCGGTTACCGATGAACTGACACAGCTTTTCAATAACGACAAGCTGAACAGCACTATACTGACCAGGGAAGAATACCGGAAACGAGGAACGTGGAAACGATTTGCAGGATGGTTTGCCCATCTGTTCACTCCATTCATATAAAGCAAGGCTATAAGAATTTTTATAGGGAAACACTCTCGATAAGTTTGATATTTTTCTTATTTTTGCCAATTATGTAAATTTGGATAAATACGTAGATAAAAACAATGAGAGTAATTGATTTAATCAAATCGACCCCGAAAACAGCCTTTTCATTCGAGATTCTCCCACCACTGAAAGGTACCGGCATCGAAAAAGTATATGCCGACATCGACATGTTGAGAGAATTCGACCCCAAATATATCAATATCACCACACACCGCAGCGAATATGTATATCAGGAACTGGGAAACGGGTTATTCCAGCGCAAACGTATCCGACGTCGCCCGGGAACGGTTGCCGTAG
>URWP01000162.1 GCA_900551645.1 uncultured Bacteroides sp. | reverse complement strand
GCCAATCAGTTCAAGGAAATTCAAAGTCTGATAAACTTGTATCAGGCTTTGGGAGGTGGAAGAAACGGATAAAAGATGAACTATAATGGCCCCTTTGACAGTGTATCCGGAGATTTAATCTTTTCACATTCATAATCAATTTTTTTCACATCTTCATAGAGGTAATGGATACATTGCAAGGGGCTTTTTTCGGTTAAACTAAATAGTAAGATTATTGAAACTATCTGGCAGTTTGGATGAATCAATAATCTGCTGGATATTTAACAGGTTGGTAATCAGTTGTGTTTTGCTTTTTTTAAAACGTCCTCACGCATGGAGGACGATGAACGTTCGTTTGGTGTAAAACAATCTCATGTTTTCATTCAAACGGACGTTCGTTTTTTGTGAGGGAAAAATCGTATCTTTGCAGTCGGATTTATTTTCAAAGAATTGAATTATGAGCATGGTTCAAATAGACGATGTAGTCATTAGTCTGGACGTATTCCGTGAAAAATTTCTATGTAATCTGGACGCTTGCAAGGGAGAGTGCTGTATAGAAGGTGATGCGGGAGCTCCGGTGGAGCTGGAAGAAGTTGAAAAATTGGAAGAAGTGCTTCCGGTCGTATGGGATGAATTGTCGCCCGAAGCACGTGCGGTTATAGACAGACAGGGGGTGGTATATACCGATCAGGAAGGCGATTTGGTTACATCCATAGTTAACGGGAAGGATTGTGTCTTTACCTGTTATGATGAAAAAGGCTGTTGTTACTGTGCTATCGAGAAGGCCTATCGCGAAGGGCGATGTAATTTCTACAAGCCGGTTTCCTGTCATTTATATCCTATTCGTATCGGTGATTATGGACCGTATAAATCGGTGAGTTATCATCGTTGGGATGTCTGTAAGGCAGCTGTACTGTTAGGACAGAAGGAAAATGTACCTGTCTATAAATTCCTGAAGGAGCCGTTGATCCGTAAATTCGGTGAGGCCTGGTATCAGGAACTGGAAAGTGTAGCAGAAGAGTTGAAGAACCAACATTTGATTTGATTCTGTCTATTTTAGGATAATATGGAATGAAAAGAGGCTGTAGAGTTCCTTATTGTAGGAGCTTTACAGCCTTTTAGCATTTCCTTATTCTTCCAGTTTTACCCGGACGGTTTTGACTCCGCGCAGGTAGTATTTGACGGTTTTTCCGGCATTCAAAATCTGATTATTGTTGAAGCTGAATGTTTTGGTTGCCTCTTCGCAGAGATACCGTTCTCCGTCATTTCTATAGAACCTGTCTAGGCCATTGTCGTCAAGAAAATAGTTTAATTCATCCAGTGTGGAGGCAAATTGTTTTTTAAATTCTTTAGCTTCATCCATAGTGAACATTCTCCAGCCATCCAGGTGATCAATACTATATTCTTCAATGATTCCCGGCGCATCGGCTGCTAATACTCTCCATTGGTCGGGACTGATGAGGGTGGCTATAACCTCAGTCTCAGATATTGTCTCTACTTTCCATACATAGAAGTATCCCCATATTTTGTCGGCTACCGGTAATTGAGGAGCACGAAGTATGGTTTCTGTATCTACATCAGTATCATCGTTATTATTTTCGTCGGACACTTCTTCATTAAGATTAAAATCGATGCCGATACTAGGTTTCCATCCTTCTATTTCGAAAGTGCTTCCCATGGAAACTCCTTCTTGGTAGGTTCCTGTGAAATGATAAGGTTGTGCTGGCTGCAGCATGTCAGTATAGGTGTATGAATAAGTTTCGTTACCTCCTGGGCGTTTGATTGTGATGCTTAAATTGGTCCGATTACTTTCGGATGGAAAAACATAGAATGTGCCACTTTCCCAACTTTTATCAATTTGAGTGCAAGAAAAAGTGCTTGATTGGTTGTCGTTTGTATAATTACCTAGAAATGAGATACCTGAACTGATGGGAGTTACTTGTACCTCTACTCCTGTAGCGTCTTCTGGAACGGATTGGAGCGAAAAATTTAAAGCTGATACTGCATATGATAAGGCTATGTTGACTTGGGTGTTTTCTGTTAGGGAAATCTTACTTTGTCCGGATAAGAGAGGAGTCTCTATCTTAGTTTCTGTTTGTGAATGTAGAATGTCATTTATTTGTGGAGTTTCTGGTATGTCGAAAAACTCTTCTGACAGGCCTGAAAAGGCGGTAAGGGTATAGTTGCCTTTTCCTAATGTCTTGGAGAATGTTTCTTCTTTATCCACCAGTTCTTTTCTTTCTATCAGTTCACCTTCTTCGTTGAATAGAAAGACTGTCAATGGATAATACTGTTCTGTGTCTCCACTGTTACTTCTTACATTCAGACTCATCTGATATCCTTTGGAAGAGGTAGCTCCTTCTGATTCTTCTTCCAGACTGTAGCTTCCACAGGCCGACATCATGATCGTAGCAATAAGCCCACAGATCCTGAGATAGTTGTAATAACTTTGTTTCTTCATAGTAGTTTGATTTACTTTTCTGAAAGAAACGTCGGGATTCAGCAGTTTTACTTTTACAGAGTGTTAATAAACTCAAACGTATGGATATAAAAAGAGGGTGTGTCACATGGCACACCCTCTTGGTAATAGACTTTATGTCAAACGATTATTCTTCCGGAATAAGTTCGGCATGGTAAGTACCGTCTGACAGATACAATTTGATGGTATAAGTACCTGCATTGACAGCGATGTTTCCACCGTTCAACACCAATTCTTCCAGGCTGCCTCCGAGTGAAATATTCCAAGCACCATCCTGACGGAACTTGATTTCTCCTCCACTTAATGTAGCTTTAGCTTCCAATGCTTTACTTTCTTCATTGTAAGTGAGCTGGATGTCAGAATCCCATCCACCAGGGGTTGCATCGCCTACGACACCCCATGTACAGGTCTGGAGTTTATAAGTCATTTTACTCAGGTTTACATCAATCTGGTAGAATCCTGGTTTACTAACTGTGATATTACCTCCACCTTGTTCCAAAGTGCCGTTTGAACCACCATAGTTTGGATCGTTCCAAGAAGTAGTAGTCATGAATTTGAATTCTTTATTCAATTGTGCATAACCACTGAATGTAGTTCCAGCATCGTCGCTGGCAATAATCAGAGGAGCAGTACCGTCTGTTGCCCATCCTTGATGGTCGCCTACTATATAGAGTTTAGCAGGTTCTGTAGAGACCTTGGTATAATAAGGTTTTACATTGACCTTCATTGTTTCAGAATAACATTTGTAGTCATCTGTTGTACTAAGTGAAGATTGTACACGTACATATACTTCTGCTGTTGATGGGAAGGTTGCTTCATCATACCATTCATTCAAAAGAATCAAACTCTTGTTCAACTCTTCTGTCTTGATAGAGAATGTAGGTGAAGTGTAGGTAGTTTCCAGCGTCTTGTAGGATGCTGGAGTATCGCCTTCGGCTTCGGTCCAGTTATCATCCTTATTAATCTGAATAGAATAGGTGAGCGGTGCACTGTATCCGTAATCAGGAGCTACACATCCCCACTGGATAGTAGAATTAGCTTCCAGATCGTATACTTCACTTGCTGATATATTTAGCTGAAATGTAGTCGGCTGTTTGATGGTGGGATTCTCATCTCTGTCGCTTTCACAGGCTGTCAGAGCAAAGAGGCCTGTCAAGCAATATGCCATTATAGTTAGATGTTTCATACTTTTCCTTTTTTAAAATTAATAACCCTCGTTCTGTGACATGTTAGGATTGTTGTTGATATCTGATTCTGGAATTGGGAATACGTTGTAGATATCGCTTACTGCTTGTCCGTTCTTGACTCCACCTTTCCAGTCCCACAAATATTTGCTGGTGGTAAAGCTGTCAAAACGAATCAAATCGCTACGACGACGTCCTTCCAGATAGAATTCACGTGCCCATTCGTCCAAAATGTAGGTCTCTGTCAGGTCTGCCAGAGAAGGCTGGGTTGTACATCCACGTTTGCTACGTAAAGTCTGGATATCGCTCAGGGCAGTATTCTTGTCATTCAGACGGAAGCATGCTTCGGCATGTGTCAGATAAGCCTCTGCTAAACGGAACAATGGAATGTCTGTATCCGGATATTCGGTATGGCTGGTAGCAGCACCATCAGAACGGATATTCTGCCATTTTACAATAGACAATCCGCTTTGGAAATTGGCAATCTTATCAGGGTCGATAGTGCGTCTTCCACCTCCGGCACCAGAGTAGAACATGGCACGGTCATCGCCTGCAGCTGCAACGATGTCTTCGGTACGTACACCATATTGTGCATCCCATGCATCGATTTCGGCGTCATTGGCAAACTGTTCTTGGGTAGGAACCTCAACATCGTCCGGAATCATAGGTACATCACCGTTCGGGAAGAACTTGTTGACCAATGCATTACGTGCAATCAGACAAGACCATCCGTTTGTTGTACCCATATGTGGCATACCTCCGGTACGAGTACCGCAAATCAAGTAAGTGGATCCTCCATAGTTTCGGGTTTTTACACCATCCTGACGGATAGGAAGAATGATTTCCTTCATTGCTTTTGTATTTTGGTCATTGTCTGCCATGAACATCAGCTTATAATCGTCGCACAATTCATAATAACCGGAATTGATGACTTTATCGGCATAGATTTTAGCATTCTCATAGTCAGCTGTACCTGTATATACTTCAGCATTCAGATATAAACGGGCACGTAATAACCAGTTAGCAGCTTTATCAGCACGTCCGAATGGGGCTTGTCCTGGTTCGTACATATCTGCTTCAGATTCTTCAAGTTCTTTCTGGATAAAGTCATACAAGTCTTTTCCACCTTTTTCTACCGGTAAGGTTTCAGTATCGAAATGTTCCTTGAATGGAGCTTTTCCGAAGAGATCCAAGAAGTACCAATAATGTAAAGCACGTAAGAAACGGACTTCTGAACGTTGTCTGTTGGTTTCCTCGTCGTTGATTTCTGCTATTTGGTCAAGGAAGAAGTTCATTTGAGTGACATCATAACCTAAACGAACATAAACCCATTCTGTACGTTGGCTGGAAGAATTCCAAGACATTCCGGTAAATTGTGGAATATCTACGTTGTCTTGCCATACCCATACACATTCATCGGTTGAGAGTTCCTGACAGTTGAAGGTGGTACGGTAGAATCCTGATTCTCCTTCATCCTGTCCGTCCAGGTCAGGTTTACCTGCCAGTCCCTGCTGACCGGTTAATCCCAGCATGGAGTATTGTTTTACAAAGGCACTGGCCTGGTCAAAAGCCGGAGATGTTTGAGGGTCAATGGAGCTGATATCAAGGTCGTTGATACATGATACATTTCCCAGTGCAGTCGCCATAATGAAAGCGGCTGAGAATATATGTTTAAGATATTTCTTTTTCATATGATACTGTTTTTTCATGGATTAGAACTGTAAGCTTACTCCTAATAAGAATGTCAATGCACGTGGATACGGGTTTGAGTCGATGCCACTCTGAACTTCCGGGTCAAGTCCTGGATATTTTGTGATGATGAACGGGTTCTGGCAAGTTGCATAGATACGTCCACCAATACCTTTGTATGAAGATGACTTCAACAAATCTTTGAATGAATATCCCAATGTGATATTGTCACAACGGAGGAAGGAAGCATTACGTACAAAATAGTCGCTCATGTAATATTCTCCTTGTCCTGAGAATCCCAACTCAATACTTTCCGGTGTAATGTTTGAGAAAGCTGTATTTGAGAACAATCCGGAAGAACTGCTGTTTGCCTTTCCTACCAGGAAGTTATAGTAGACATAGTTGTTCAAACTGGCTCGCAGTGAGAAGCTGAAGTCCCAAGCTTTGTAGGTCATTTTTGAGGTAAGACCCATCAGGAAATCGGCTGCCGGTTTTTTGTACATGTATTTATCAGAAGCGTTGATGATACCGTCACCATTGCGGTCTACATAGGTATTTTCAATTGGTTTACCGTTTTCATCGTATACCTGCTGATATACATAGAATGAGTTGGCCGGATATCCTACCTTGTTTGCCTGAACCTTGGTATTGTTACCTGCAGCAATGGAATTACCAGTCTCTACATAATAGTCGGCATCGTTACCACCAGTCAGTTCTGTAATTTCGTTGTGGTTCCAAGTGAAGTTATAGGTCAAATCCCACATGAAGTCTTTCGTTACAATCGGTTTAGCGTTGATAGAGAATTCTACACCATAGTTCTCCAATGAACCGATATTCTGATACATCTGTGCATTAAAGTTTGTTCCAACTGGAATCTTTACTTGGTTCAGCAAGTCGTTTGTTTCGCGGAAATATCCATCAATGCTACCGGCAATACGTCCATTTAGGAAGCCGAAATCGAATCCAGCATTGTAGGTCGTAGTCTGTTCCCATTTTAACTTAGTATTGTAGGCGCTTGGACGTGTACTTGAATAGTAAGTGTCTCCAAACGGATA
>URWP01000161.1 GCA_900551645.1 uncultured Bacteroides sp. | reverse complement strand
TAAAATCGGAGCTGCCATTGCCGATGCAGATATCGTCATCAGTATGACCCACTTCAAGGGACACGAACAGGCCGGATTCGGCGGTGCCCTGAAAAACCTGGGCATGGGAAGCGCTGCTGTCCCCGGCAAGCTGGAGCTGCACGCATCGGCACAACCGAAAATAGAAACGGAAAACTGCATCGGATGCAACATCTGTGTAAAACATTGCGCCCACGATGCTGTCCACCTGAACGCCGATCGGAAAGCGGAAATTGACTATACGAAATGTGTGGGTTGCGGACAGTGTGTAGCCCTGTGCCAGCACGACGGTGCCGTTGTAGGCAGTTGGGACACCTCGGAAAACATGAACTACAAAATTGCCGAGTACACCAAAGCCGTACTGAAGGACAAACCTCACTTTCACATCAGCTTCGTGATGAATGTCTCTCCCGAATGCGACTGCTGGAACCACAACGACGCAGCTATTATCCCAGACCTGGGTATCTTGGCCTCTACCGATCCTGTAGCATTAGACTAGGCATGTGCCGATTTGGTAAACAATACCCCCGTGCTGCACAGCAACAACGTACTGGTCAACAAACACGAACATGAAGACTTGTGCGGTTGCGACAAGTTCCACCTGATTCATCCTAATACCAATTGGCAAGCCGGACTTGAACATGCCGAAGCCATCGGAATCGGTACACGAAACTACGAACTGATTGTCTGATTTTGCCGATAAAAACAGCAGTTCTGTTTATCTATTTATAAAAAAGCCCGGGCTTTCCTCACGGAGAACCCGGGCCATCAAACGACCAATAGAAATAAACTTCCTGGTAATCTGATTAATCAATAAAAGATTATCTAATGAATAGCAACTCCCGATATTTCGGCAAAGTCCACATCTGGTCGTCTACTATCAGTTCCAATTTATCAATGTGGTAACGGATCTGTTCCAACATCGGAGCAATGGTATCATGATAGGCGATAGCCTTTTCACGCTCGTCGGCAATCTTATTGGCCACCTTTCGGGCAGCCACCATTGCATCTACATGTTCCTTGATATAAGAAGTATGCTCGGCTATCTTCTTGATAAGAGCGATGTTTTCGGACGACAAACTGGCAGCCTCTTCTTCACAGAACAGCCCTTTCATCTTGAACACATTGTCTATCAGCTTACTCTGATATTCAGTAGCTACCGGAACGATGTGATTCATCACCAAATCCCCCAACACACGGGCTTCAATCTGTATCTTCTTGGTGTAAGTCTCCCATTTCACTTCGTTACGGGCTTCCAGTTCCTTGCGGGTCATGACACCGGTAGACTCGAACATGCGTATACTTTCCGGTTTCAGGTAATTATCGAAGATGACCGGACAACTGGTTTCGCAATCCAAACCACGGCGAGCAGCTTCTTCCTTCCACTCTTCACTGTAACCGTTTCCGTCGAAACGGATAGGCTTACATTCTTTGATGTATTTACGCAATACCTGTACAATGGCAGAGATATTGGGTTCACCTTTCTCAATCAACGCGTCCACTTCCGTCTTGAAGATAATCAACTGTTCGGCTACTGCTGTATTCAAAGCAATCATGGCACTGGCACAATTGGCTTCCGAACCTACAGCACGGAATTCAAAACGGTTGCCGGTAAAGGCAAACGGCGAAGTACGGTTACGGTCAGTATTGTCAATCAACAGTTCAGGAATCTGCGGAATATCCAGTTTCATACCATGCTTTCCACCCAAAGATACCAAATCATTGCTTGAACTTTCTTCCATGTGATCAAGTACTTTGCTCAACTGCTCTCCCAAGAAAGAAGAGATAATGGCAGGAGGTGCTTCATTAGCTCCCAGACGATGAGCATTGGTAGCACTCATGATAGAAGCCTTCAGCAGACCATTATGACGGTAAACCGCCATCAAAGTATTGACAATAAAGGTAATGAAACGCAGGTTCTCTTCAGAAGTCTTACCAGGAGCCATCAGCAGAACCCCCGTATCAGTTCCCAATGACCAGTTGTTGTGTTTACCGGAACCGTTGACGCCTTTGAACGGCTTTTCATGCAACAATACACGGAAACCGTGATTACGGGCTATCTTCCGCATCAATGACATGATAAGCATATTATGGTCGACTGCCAAGTTACATTCCTCGAAGATAGGCGCCAGTTCAAACTGGTTCGGAGCCACTTCATTATGACGGGTCTTCACCGGAATACCCAGTTCCAAAGCCTGGATTTCCAAATCCTTCATAAAAGCAGCCACACGGCTCGGAATGGCTCCGAAATAATGATCTTCCAGTTGCTGGTTCTTGGAAGCCTCGTGTCCCATCAATGTGCGTCCGGTGAGCAACAAGTCTGGACGGGCGGCATACAATCCTTCGTCTACCAGGAAATATTCCTGTTCCCATCCCAAATAAGCCATCACCTTCTTCACATCCGGGTCAAAATAGTGACAAACATCTACAGCTGCCTTATTAACCGCACTCAACGCCTTCAGTAGCGGAGCTTTGTAGTCCAAAGATTCACCGGTATAAGCGATAAATACAGTAGGGATACACAACGTATCATCCACAACAAAGACCGGAGAAGATGGGTCCCAGGCACTATATCCACGAGCCTCGAAGGTATTACGGATACCACCGTTCGGAAAAGAAGAGGCATCCGGTTCCTGCTGTACCAGTAACTTGCCTGAAAACTCTTCCATCATTCCGCCTTTTCCGTCATGCTCCACAAAAGCGTCATGCTTTTCGGCAGTACCTTCTGTCAACGGCTGGAACCAGTGGGTATAATGAGTTACGCCCAATTCGCTGGCCCAACGCTTCATACCGGCAGCCACTTCGTCGGCAATGTCCCGATCCATAGGAGCCCCGTTATCCATGGCATCTACCAGACGGGCATAAACTGTACTGGGCAGATACTTGAACATCTTTTCACGGTTGAATACATACTTGCCGAAATATTCACTCGGACGGCAATCAGGGACAGCCACCGGCTGTGGTTTGGCCTGAAACGCCTTTTGAACGACACTGAATCTTAAACTTGTCATCATACTTTAAATCTTTTCGTTAGTTGTTATTCATATTTGTTATTTA
This sequence comes from uncultured Bacteroides sp., assembly GCA_900551645.1. Taxonomy (GTDB): domain Bacteria; phylum Bacteroidota; class Bacteroidia; order Bacteroidales; family Bacteroidaceae; genus Phocaeicola. Next base: position 3,334 of record URWP01000161.1, on the reverse strand, counting down.
TCTTTTATTGCTCCGGAAAGACCGTTGAGCCTTTCCGGTATCAATTATCGGTTATAAGCGGATTCTCCATGTTCATAGATATCCAATCCTTCTTCTTCCACCCGTTTATCTACCCGGATACCAACCAGTCTGTCGGTTACCTTAAACAGCAGATAAGTCATAACCGCACTGAATACAATGGAAATCAAGGTAGCTACAAGCTGTACACCCAACTGATGCCAATCACCGTAAAGAGCTCCCTTCACTCCTCCTTCACCAGTGATGAACTGAGTGGCAAAGACACCCGTCAGGATAGAACCAATGATACCGCCTACTCCATGTACACCGAAAGCATCGAGGGTATCATCGTATTTGAATTTAGGTTTGATAACAGCCACCATGTAAAAACAAACAATCGGGGTTATCAGTCCGATGAAAAAGGCTCCCAGGATATCGGTACTTCCAGCTGCCGGTGTAATAGCTACCAACCCTGATACAGCACCGGTACAGGCACCTACCGTAGTCGGTTTCTTGTTATAAACCCAGTCGATAGCCATCCAGGTAAGTGCAGCCACACAAGTAGCCAGGTGTGTCACCAGAAAAGCGTTGGCGGCAATACCGCCGGCATTGAAGCCGAACCATCCCAGCCACAGAAAGGCAGTTCCCATGAAAACGAAAGTAATGTTATGCGGAGCCATAGGATGTCCGATCTTATAATCGCGCCGTCTCCCTATCAGAACAGCCATAACCAAAGCTGCGATACCGGCATTGATGTGTACCACTGTTCCACCGGCAAAATCGATAGCTCCCATCTGCTGGAGAAATCCTCCTCCCCATACCCAGTGTGCCATCGGCATGTAAACCAGAATGCTCCAGAGTACTGTAAACACCAGGAAACCAGCAAACTTGATACGTTCGGCAAAAGCTCCAAGAATCAGGGCCGGCGTAATGATGGCAAACATACACTGGAAAAGAACAAACACCAGTTCCGGTATGTTACCTATAGTCAGGGTCGATGTAGTAATTCCCTGTAGAAAAAGTTTATCGAAACCTCCGATGAAATGTCTCCAGATACTGTCGGTCTCCATCAGACTGCTGCCAAAGACAAAACTGTAACCGAATGCTATCCAGAGTATACTGACCGCTCCTACTATCAGCAGACTCTGCATGATAATGCTCAAAACATTTTTCTGTCTGACCAATCCACCATAAAACAAGGCAATACCCGGAATAGTCATCAATAGGACGAGCAGGGTGGCTACAATTATCCAAGCCGTGTTCCCTGAATCTAGTATCATAGTTGTATCCATATCCATTCGTTTTAGTTGTAAATGTTTTGTATAGTAGCTTATAAAATTCTTATTTCTCCTGTTCGGCATTGTAAAGAGCAATATCCCCCCGTTCACCGGTACGGATTCGGATAGAGTCTTCCACCGGAATCACAAAAATACGTCCATCACCGATTTCACCTGTACGCGCAGCTTTCATGACGGCCTGTATGGTCTTCTCCACATTCTTATCACGCACCACAATGGAAATCAGGATCCGTTCAATAGAACTGGTATCATACACAACCCCACGGTAGATACGCCCTTCACGTGTTTTACCTACACCTCTTACATCGTAATACGAGAACCATTCGATATCGGCTGCCAACAAGGCCTCCTTTACATCTTCGAACTTAGTTCTACGGATAATTGCTTCAATCTTTTTCATACCTTGTATTTGTATTTGTTCATGTACTTGCTCGTTAATTATTATCTCAGGATTGTCAGAAACTGACACCACCTACAAAATAAGCTCCTTCTGTAGCCGGATTCCAAGTGAACTTAGCAAACAGTGGCAACGAAAACGAATCAGTAATGCCGATTACTTTCGATACCCCTACACTGATGTCACAAACCTCAAAGCCAGACGCTCCCCCATTATAGAAAGTGTTCGCCCAAGGTGTAGCACCTATCCCTGCTGTCCAGTCCAGCCCGCCCAGTTTGAAGGGCACAACTACTGAAAGATAAGATGAATAGGCACGGTCGCCATCCTTATTCACGCCATCGTTTCCGGCAAAATTCGTATACCAGTTCAATGCCAGCAGACCAAAATCATAACCTACCTGCACTTCGAACACATGGCTTGTATTTGTGCTTCCGTAGTGGAAGTAACCGGGACCAGAATTAAACCAGTAATCAGTTACCGAAACACTGAAACCTTTGTGTGCATAACCAAAAGTCAGGTCGAATTCTTTGGTATCTTCTTTTTCAAAACCTACAGAACCCCATCCAGACAAAGAGAATCCACGATAGGATATCGATGCGGAAGGCTGGATACTTACATTTCCCAAATCCTGTCCACGCCAAATATATCCCGATACAAGATCTGCACCTACCGATGCTTCTACCTTATCCTGGGCCTGTACCCCTACCGGTACCGCTGCGGCTAACACCAACAGCCATGCACCTGTCTTTACCTTTCTATCCATTTGCTTTTACCGTTTTAGTTAAACATTGCATAGCGTGTCTTATCCGGACTCATTCACACTTTTCTTTGTATTGCAGCACTCGTCAGTTGTATTGCATACTACCCTTGAAAACTTTCTTTTTGAAAACCTATTTAATTGTATTGTTGTTATTTTGTTTTTGTTTGATGCAAAGTTATATCTTTTTGAAATCATACACACGCAAAAGCTTTCTTTTTCCTATAAAAAATCTCAGATTGTATCAAATTGAAAGAAAATATCAAATTTTACTTTCTGATTGAAAGAAATAAAAAATGATTTGATAGGATATTTAAGCAACTAAAAAACGAGAGAAAAAGAACTGGATTCGGAAGAATTTCATTATTTTTGTAAGAAAGTCAAACTTTTTCAAAAACCGTTTGTTTATAAAGTACAGAAGCAAACATTTTAAAAAATGAAGCAGACATTGTATTATAACTTAAAAAAACAATCACTATGAATCACCCGATGCCTTCACTTCCCTACGCTGCGGAAGCACTTGCCCCACACATGAGCAAAGAAACCATTGATTTCCATTATGGGAAACACCTACAGACATACGTAGACAACCTGAACAAGTTGATTCCGGGAACTCCGTATGAAAAGATGAGTCTGGAACAGATTATCCGCAAGGCTGATGGCCCTGTCTTCAACAATGCCGCACAGACCTGGAACCATACTTTCTTTTTCCAGACTCTGACCCCGCAACCGACCGCTGTACCGGAGAAACTGGCTGAACTCCTGACACGCGATTTCGGCTCGGTAGATGCCTTCAAAGAGGCATTCACCAAGGCTGCATTGGGACTCTTCGGATCCGGATGGGTATGGCTGGTATCCGACAAGCAGCACAAGCTGTCCATTGTC
>URWP01000160.1 GCA_900551645.1 uncultured Bacteroides sp. | reverse complement strand
TGGGAAAGAGTGATTTGAGCAAGTTCATAAAAGAAAGATTCTGTCGAAAGCATCTGTTTTCTCAGATTTTATGCTTACTTTTGTTCCATCGAACCACATCTTGCGACACATAGCTATGCGAATCATCGGATATGAAAGTTACCAAAAACACGATATTGTTTCAGTACTTATGAAAAACAATGATTAATTACAGTGTTGCTGAATCCAAGATTTGATTAAATATAACCTGAAACAATTCATAAACCAATAAACCTAATTTACATGAAAAAAAAATTACTTGTATCTGCTTTAGTAAGTTCTTTCCTGCTATCACCTCTGACAGCCGGAAGCCAGGAAACACAATCTGCTACCACGTCAGAAGAGAAGGAAAAACGTATGGAATGGTTTGCAGATGCTAAGTTAGGCATCTTCATCCATTGGGGCATCTATTCTGTTAAAGGTGTATCAGAAAGCTGGTCCTTCTTTAACAACTACCTGCCATATGATGAATATATGAAACAGGAAGAAGGATTCACTGCTTCTAAATACAATCCGGAGGAATGGGTAAGTCTGATTAAAGAAAGTGGAGCACGATACACAGTTATTACAACCAAACATCACGACGGAGTAGCTCTTTGGGATACCAAAGCAGGCGACTTAAGTGTTGTCAAGAAAACGCCAGCCCAAAAAGATTTAATCGCCCCTTTTGTAAAAGAAGTACGTAAACAAGGACTCAAATTAGGGTTCTACTATTCTTTGTTGGACTGGTCACACCCCGATTATCCGAACAAGACCCGTACTGAAGTACGTTACAAAGACGATCCTGAGCGTTGGAGCCGATTCTGCAAATTCAATTTTGCCCAACTGAAAGAACTGAACGAAACCTGGAAACCGGATCTTTATTGGTTCGACGGTGACTGGGAACAGAGTGCTGAAGCATGGAATTCAAAAGGTATCGTCGATTTACTTCGCTCTACCAATCCGAATGTCATCATCAACTCCCGTATCCAAGGTTATGGCGATTATGCGACTCCGGAACAGGGGGTTCCTGTTGTACGTCCGAAGGACAATTACTGGGAACTATGTATGACCATGAACGATTCCTGGGGTTACCAGCCTACTGATAAAAACTACAAATCACCGTACATTCTGCTCCGCACATTTGTTGACTGTCTGAGTATGGGAGGTAACCTGCTGCTTGATATCGGTCCGAAACCAGATGGAACTATCCCAGAAGAACAAGTCGCCATACTGAAAGAATTCGGCCGTTGGACTACCAAGCACAAAGAAGCCATCTATGATACCCGTGCCGGTATTCCGAATGAGCACTTCCAGGGATATACTACATTAAGTAAAGCCGGAGATATCTTGTACCTGTACCTTCCTTATCGTCCGAACGGTCCGATAGAGGTCAAAGGTCTAATGAATAAGGTGAACCGTGTATGGGTAGTAGGGAATGGCGCCATGCTGAATTATAAAGTCTACAACAAGAATTACTGGAACGAAGTTCCCGGCAATCTGTATATCGATGTTCCGGAACACGTACAAGATGAACAAATCACAGTTATTGCAGTCCTGCTAGACGGTCCAATCAAACTCTATCGGGGAGTAGGACAAGTCATTGAAAGCAATTAATGATAAAAATACCAAGAACAATGAAAAAACTGATATATACCTGCTTATTGGCAATGACTGCCTTACCGGCACTTTCACAAAGCCTCTTTGAAAAATACGAACGTTTTCTGACCGCACCAAGAACTTATACCTGCTTCCGTACCACAGGCGAACTGAACATAGACGGTAAGCTGGACGAAAGTTCTTGGCTGAAGGCAGCTTCTACCGAACCGTTTGTTGATATCAGCGGAGAAGGATTCCCTACTCCCAAATACCAGACAACAGCTAAAATGCTATGGGATGATGACTACCTGTATGTAGGTGCTATTCTGGAAGAGGAAAACATCAAGGCCAAACTGACCCAACGAGATACCATCATCTATTACGACAACGATTTCGAAGTGTTCATTGACCCGGACAACAACGGACAAGGTTATTTCGAATTTGAGACCAATGCCCGTGGTGTACTGTTCGACCTGATACTCGACAAACCCTACCGAACCGGTGGAAGCTTCCTCATTCCATGGGATTGCAAAGATATTAAACTGGCCATCCATTGTGAAGGAACACTGAACAATCCTACTGATAAGGATAAGTATTGGAGTGTAGAAATGGCTATTCCTCATCAGGCCATAACATGGAACTTCGAGAATCCGCTGAAAGCCGGAAATATCTGGCGTATCAACTTCTCACGCGTACAATGGCTGAAAGAGAAAGGACCGGAAGAGAACTGGGTATGGACACCGACCGGAAAAGTAGATATGCATATGCCTGACCGTTGGGGATACTTGTATCTGGCAGACAGTCCGGTAGGAAGCAGAATCAGAGTAGACTGGTCACCAGCCTGCCCAGCATCTATCTACAAACTGATGTGGGCCATGTTCTATGCGCAACAGGATGCCTATGGCCAGAATCACAGTTATCTGCAAAGCATCGACCAATTCCAGATTACCGACAAAGAACGTGAAGGCCTACCAACAGGAACACAGATTGACCTGGAAGCCTCATCTAACCTGTATCGCATTACTGTGACCGATCCGAATACCCAGACACGTTATCTATTGAACAACGAAGGACGGTTCTGGAGCGAAAAATAAGGTGAATCAAGGAAAATTTTATACACAGAGACACCCATAATAAGAAATGTCCCTTCTTTTCGGTTTCCATCCTCAGGAAAAGAAAGAAGGGACATTCTTTATCTTATCGAAACAGGCCTGAATCAAAGTCCCTGGCGCTTGGCTTCATTCCAGATTTCATCCATTTCGGCCAATGTCATTTCGTTCAGATTCTTTCCTGCTTTAATAGTATGCTCTTCCAGATAGTTGAAACGACGGATAAACTTCTGGTTAGTCCGCTCCAATGCATTGTCAGGATTGATTTTATACAGACGGGCTGCATTGATAAGACTGAACAAGACATCACCGAATTCGGCTTCTGCCTTATCCTTATCCATCTGTTCCACTTCAGCTTCAAATTCACTGATTTCCTCTTTTACTTTAGTCCATACCTGCTGGCGTTCTTCCCAATCGAAGCCCACATTACGTGCTTTATCCTGGATACGGTATGCCTTTATCAAAGATGGGAGTGCTTGAGGGACCCCACTCAACACAGACTTATTTCCATCTTTTTCTTTCAGTTTAATCTGTTCCCAGTTCTCAGAAACTTTTTCAGCCGTATCCGCCTTCACCTCACCAAATACATGCGGATGACGGAAAATCAGCTTGTCACACAATTTGTCACACACATCCTTGATATCGAAATCACCGGTTTCACTGCCAATCTTCGCATAAAAGACTACATGAAGCAATACATCACCCAGTTCCTTGCAGATATCCTTCTTGTCATCCTTCATCAAGGCATCGCAAAGTTCATATACTTCTTCTATCGTATTGGGACGCAGGCTCTCATTGGTCTGTTTCCTGTCCCACGGACATTTCACACGTAACTCATCCAATACATCGAGCAACCGTCCGAATGCCTCCATCTTTTCTTCTTTCGTATGCATAATTCATTTCTTTAAAGACCATGCAAAAGTAATGAAAAACTATGACCTTCGTGAAATAAAACCGCTCCAAATCGTTAGATCCCTACTTACTTTCCACCGCATACATCTCCTTCACTTTTTAAACAAATAAATGTATCTTTTTTATAATATACACTAATAATACAAGAAGAAACACGGGAGTTTCATTGAGCATTCCTGGATTTTTCAGATATTAGAAATCAATTCTGAATCATTCCATACGATGCATTGAAATACTTTGTCAGAAGGTTTGTCGGAATCTCCCCTATCAGGCAGGACTGATACAAGCTTCAATGAATCAGTAAAACGACTTGACGATATCCTTGAAAAATATAACACATTATAAATATGGCAGAACCGAAAAGTATAAGAGTATATATTAATTCTGACCTAATTACTTGTTTATCCGACAAGGATAATCTCATTTTTCTGAAATCTCGGAAATAATATCACACAATCATTAACTAATCTATTTTTAATCAAACAAAAGTTTTATGAGAACAATCAAAAGACTAAGTACAACAGCCATCCTAATGCTGTTTTCCGTAATGATGGCTTTAGCGCAGCAGAAACCAAACATTCACATTCTGGCTACCGGAGGAACTATTGCCGGAACCGGAGCATCTGCCACCGCTACCAACTATACAGCCGGACAAGTAGCTATCAGCTCTTTGCTTGATGCTGTACCCGAAATAAAAAACATCGCCAATGTAACTGGCGAACAAATCGTAAAAATCGGATCACAGGACATGAACGACGAAGTCTGGTTGACATTAGCCAGGAAAATCAACCAACTGATGAAAGACCCGAACATAGACGGTATTGTCATTACCCATGGAACAGATACGATGGAAGAAACAGCCTATTTCCTCAATCTGACCGTAAAAGGTGACAAGCCCGTGGTTCTGGTAGGTGCCATGCGTCCTTCTACCGCCATCAGTGCCGACGGTCCACTCAATCTTTATAATGCCGTAGTAGTTGCCGCCGACAAAGCATCCAAAGGAAAAGGAGTATTGGTTGCCATGAACGGAAACATTCTCGGCGCAGCAGACGTATCAAAAATGAATACCGTAAGTGTAGAAACCTTCCAGGCTCCAAACTCCGGTGCGCTTGGGCATGTACTGAACGGTAAGGTAACCTATACTGCTTCACCGGAAAAGAAGCATACCACACAGTCTGTTTTCGATGTTAGCCAGTTGGACAAGCTCCCGAAAGTAGGAATCGTGTACGGTTACTCCAACATCGATGCCGACATGGTAGCTCCGATGCTGGAAAACGGTTACCAAGGGATAGTTCATGCCGGTGTAGGCAATGGCAACATACACAAGAACGTTTTCCCGGTACTGACAGATGCACGTAAAAAAGGAATCCTGGTAGTCCGTTCCTCACGTGTCCCTGCCGGTCCGACTTCACTCGATGCCGAAGTGAACGATGCCGAATACCAGTTTGTCGCTTCACAAGGACTGAATCCACAGAAAGCCCGTGTCCTGCTGATGCTGGCCCTCACCAAGACAAACGACTGGAAAAAGATTCAGGAATACTTCAACGAATACTAAATACCATTTCCAAATCCGGGACTGATAAAGAGACAAACAGGTATGGGTTCCTTTATCAGTCCACTCACTCCAGGGTTGTTCCCTTCCGGGCCTTCCAGTATGACAGATGCTTGGGACTTCCCACCACCTGAGCCGTATAGATACCGGTATGACCGGAAAAAAGATAAGCGGCCACACAGGCAATTCCCAGATAAATACCAGCCTCGATACCGAAAAGTTCGATACCCATCAGCGTACAGGATATCGGCGTATTGGTAGCTCCGGCAAAGACAGCGACGAATCCCAATCCAGCCAGGAAAGAGACAGGCAACGGCAACAGCGCAGACAATGCACTCCCTAACGTAGCGCCGACAAAGAAAAGCGGAGTCACCTCTCCCCCCTTGAATCCTACCCCGATGGTAAATGTGGTCAGCAACAGCTTCAGCAGAAAATCATACCACATCTGTACTTCCGTAAACGAACTGACAATCACCGGAACACCCAGCCCGATATACTTGGTCGTCCCCATCAGCCAGACACACAAGGCGATACAGACTCCTCCCACCAACGGACGGAATGGAGCATACGATACGTATTTCCTGGCCAGCCCACTCCAGAAACCGATGGAACGGGAGAAAAGCATGGCAGTCAGTCCGAACATCAGACTCGCCAGCAGTACCCATAGCAAGGTCCGGACATCCAGACCGGGCACTTCGCTCATGGTATAGACAGCATGGTTTACTCCCCAGGCATGGCAGGCATAATCAGCAAAAAAGGCAGAAAGGAAAATGGGCAATATCGCATCGTAACGCATACGTCCCACAACGATGACTTCCAACGCAAATACGGCACCGGCCAACGGAGTGCCGAATACCGATGCGAAACCGGCTCCGATACCAATCTGTACCATAATCTTACGGTCGTACGGATGCACCCTGAAGAAGCGCGACAGAAAATCGGCTATGGCCCCTCCCATCTGTACCCCCGTCCCGTCCGGCCGACCCTCCGAACAGATGGGTCAGTACCGTACCGATATAAACCAGCGGAGCCATCTTGAAAGGAATAATATTCCGGGAACTGCGGATTTCTTCAATCAGAAAATTGTTTCCCCGGGCAGCCGTGCCTGCCAGGTAATGATACAGCAGACCGATTACCAGCCCGGCCAAAGGCAGCAGACCGATTATCCAGACGTGGCTCTCCCGGTAATCAGTAGCCCAAGCAAGAGAAACAAGCAGCAAGGCCGATGCAGAACCGATTACCCCACCGGTAACGGC
>URWP01000159.1 GCA_900551645.1 uncultured Bacteroides sp. | reverse complement strand
AACAAATGGCTTCTCCCGTCAAGGAGGCCTACGAAGCCTGTTCACGCACGGCCTTCGCCAAGATTTACTGTTCCAAGGATGTGGTCGACATCGAACTGGCCGGTTACAGGGTCATCACTACCCTGATAGACCTCATGATTGACGCGGTCCGTTTTCCGGAAAAAGCCTACTCCCAACTGCTCATCAACCGCATTTCCACCCAGTACGACATCCATGCGCCCAGCCTGTTCGGAAAAATACAGGCCGTACTCGACTATATTTCCGGCATGACCGATGTATATGCCCTCGACCTCTACCGGAAAATAAACGAAACCAGCCTGCCGGCGGTATAAATACTGTTCCGACAAGCCTTATAATCTATCTTCCCATAAACTCTATCCCCGCACCAGATACGGGGATACAGAAATTCTCAGAGCTCCGATTCATTCATTTCAAGGAAACAGCAGTGATTCTATCTATCCGTTCGTTAATTAATTCTATGTATTTGTTTTTCATATCGTCATTCAGAAACGACTTATTTATCAACTCACACATTTGGAATGAAAATCTTTTTCTTCCTTATCAAGTGGACGATAACAATACAGACATCTACACATTTTTCTCTTCATTGACAGGTTTCACACTTACAGCTCCGATACAGTCATTACAGCAAAGCAGCAGCAACGACATTCTGTCAAGCATGCTGATATCTGTATTGCGTAACGCCACATCCAGCAACCAGCCTTCCGGGATGAGCCCGTCGAAAAAAGGGAACAATATACTACTTCTGTACACTTCTTTCTGTAAAGGCAAAGTCAAACTCACCGGTTTTGCATTTTCCGATTCAATATATTCTGGCAAATAATAAAATTCATAACCGTCATCACCTTCTGTCAAGAGACCAGCCAGTATATCCTTGTAATAGATTTTTGCCTGTTTCATAATTACTCCTTCTGTTTAGGTCTCGGTACCATTTCATAGTTAAAAAAATCGAGCAGCTGATTTACTTTATCAAGGCGCAAAGTAGATTTTCCTTGCTCCAAATCACGTACAAACCGCAATCCGACACCCGATTTGAGAGAAAGTTCTTCCTGCGTCATATTAAATTGTTTACGTAGTAACTTTACGGTGGTAGACAGATTATTCATTCTCATTATTATATCAGTTCGGGTAGAAATATATAAACTTTTATCAATTTTATATCATATCGGGTATATAAACAATGAAATGTATATACATTATACCCGATATGTTATAACTTGAATGGATGATACATCCTCCAAACATGTAGCATTAAGCAAATTACTAGAGTGACAAGAAATTATCGGCAGGGGCTGTTCCACATCGGCCTTGTAGTCGACAAACTCCTCGGGACGGTAATATTTACCCGTCAGTTCGTTCAGCTATGAATATAAATAATGGATAACGGAAAAACGTTTGAAATTCAAAGATACAAAAAAGTTAAGGAGAGTCAAACTTGAAAAACAAAGTTTTTACTCATCAAAAAAATGCTATCTTTGTACTATTCAACAAGTAGCTGCATGAAATACATTTACGTTCCCCTCCTGTTTCTGTCTGTCCTGTTCGCCGGTCTGTCGTGCCAGCGGGGCGGGAAACCCTATCCGGCAGCCATGCAGCGTGCCATCGGCCTGCTGTCCACCCGTCCCGACAGTGCCCTTTACTACCTCTCACAACTGGACTCACAGATGGCCGACGAGCCGGAAGAGACACGCATGTATCATGCGCTTTTGACCCTGCGTGCCGAAGACAAACTGTACGTGCGGCAAACTTCAGACTCCCTCATCAAATCCATCGTGATTTATTATAACAAACAAGGGGACGCTACCAAACGACTGGAGGCTTATTATATGCTAGGAAGGATATATCGAGATTTGGATGAACCGTTGGAGGCTTTAAAAGCTTTTCAAGAAGCCGCAGATTTGGGAGAAAAGACTCAACAATATGATTTATTAGGACGAGTCTATGAACAAAAAATGTACGTTTTTTCTTATCAAAACCTTTTGGCAGAGGCTTCTGAAATGGCGAATAAATCCTATGATTATTATTGTATGCAAAAAGATACAATTGGCATTACTTATGCGTTACGTAATAAAGCCCGTCTATATAGTAAAATAAATCAAAAAGACAGCATGGAAATTTGTTATCAAAAAGCTGTCCGGATTGCTTTTAATGCAAAGGATACACTTACGGCATATTCCATACTGAGGGAACTGGCAGCCATACTAGCAGATTTACACCGATACGATGACTCTGAAAAAGCATTGGCTTACATACCCGAAAAAAGCAAAAAGGAAAATGCTACTACCCTATATAATATAGCCCGTATTTATTTATACCGGCAACAAGAAGATTCGGCCAAATACTATCTTCTAAAGGCTCTTCAAGCCAAGTATAACAAAAACATATACTTGCAGAAAAGCATATACCGACAATTGGCGGATTTGAATTCTTCACAAAATAATTCTTCTGCGTTTCAATATGAACGACTGGCCGCTCTCTGTTCCGATAGTATCCAAAAAATCAATCAAGCAGAAAGCTTAAAAAAATATAATTATCAAAAAGCTAAAAATGAAAACCAAAAGTTGCAATTAGAAAATACGCGAAAATGGCGATTAATACTTGCCTTAACTACAGGCGGTATAATTTTAATGCTCTTACTTATAATCTCTTGCCAATACATCAAAAAGATAAAACGAGACTTTTCGAGACAAAAAGAACAGGAATCCCGTATCCATCAATTGATGCAGAACAAACAAACGCTATTAGCTGAAAAACAGGAAAAATTGATGTTGCTACAACAACAGTTAAAGCAAGCAGAATCATCCAATAAAGAGTTAGTACTAGAAATACAACAACAAAAAGATGCTTTAGAGTTACAGGAACAAAAAATCAGGCAAACCATCAACAACAGGGAAATTCAAATCTCGGAACTTCAACAATTGGTAGAAAATGGGAAAAATACATTAGCCGAGAATCGAGAAAAAATCAACGAATTACAGCATTTATTGCAACAAGCGAATTTATCAAAGCAGCAATTGATACAAACGCTGAAGCAACAAAAAGAAATCGCAGAGTTGCAGAAATATAAAATACAGCAGGAAATTACAGAACGAGAAATTCAAATGGCAGACTTGATACAATCTTCCATTGTACATTTTTTTGCTAATCCCGGATATGATTTCAATAAAAGAGTGACCGAAGATAAATGGGAAGAGCTGCGAATAGCTATCAATAAAGTTTCATACAACTTCGATGGGCGGTTGCGTCAAATGTATCCGAAAATCTCAAAAGACGACCTTCGGCTTTGTTATTTGGTCAAAACCAACATCTCTCCGAAGGCAATTGCCGTTATTTTCAATTGTAGCCCACAATCGGTCACATCCAAACGCACCCGTTTATATGAAAAAATCTTCAAAAAGAAGGGGAATACTAAGGATTTTGACGGATTTATAGCTGATTTATAAGCAGATAAAAAGCGGCATATTTATTGCTTAATACATGCGTAATTTTGCGTAATTTAATTGTTGGTTAAGAAATCGGCAACTTCTATTTTTGCCTCGCAAAATAAAAGATTGCCTATGAATACATTAAAATTGTTTTTAACATTGTCGCTTTTGGTGTCAGGTGGAATGGAATCAGCACAAGCTTGTAAAGCACGTATTTTACTCTGTATTCTAGCTATATGCTGTTTCCCGTTGAGCATCTATAGCGCGCACAAAGTAATAGGACACGTTACAGATTCATCGCAGAATCCGATACCTATGGCTACCATACGACTCCAGACTCTTCGTTCGTGAAAGGTACCGTAACCGATAACAACGGCATATTCAATCTTGAAAATATAAAAAAAGGGAACTACATCCTGTCTGTCAGCTGTGTAGGATATGCGGACGCTTCGGTGGACTTCGCGATGCCGGAAGCGGACTTCCATGTTCCGCCAATCGCATTGAAAGAGAACAGCATCGCACTGGATGCTGTTACCGTAACGGCCAACGCTGTCATCCAGAAGAAAGACCGTCTGCTGATTATCCCGGACAAGCAGCAGATAAAACACGCCTACACGGGATATGACCTGCTGTACAACCTGATGATACCGGGAGTCAGCGTAGACCGGCGCCAAGGGACGGTCTCTACCTCCAAAGGAGGGGCTACACTGTACATAAACGGAAGAAGAGCGGACTTCAGGGAAATACAGAACCTGCGGCCCAAAGACATCGAAAAGATAGAATACTACGATACCCCCACCGACGAATACCTGGGCGATGTGGCCTCCATCAACTATATCGTCAAGGAGTACAAGACGGGAGGCTATGTCTCGCTGGACGGGGAACAGAATATCGGTTACCTGAAGGGGGATTACAACGCCGGATTCAAGATTACCCATAACCAGACGAACTACATGCTGTTTGCAGGCTACAACCGGCGTGAATACGACGGGGTACATACCCAGGATGAAGAACATTTCAATCTGGGCGACCATACCATAGACAGAAATACCGCCACGGAAAGCGCGGCCTACGAGAGCGACCAGCAGTACGTGCAGTTCAAGGTCAACAACAATACCGCCAAAAGGATGCTGACGGGAACGGTATCGCTGGTCCATAACCATACTCCGCACAATGACCTGAATGAATCGTTCATCTATCAAAACGGCAGTGAGGACAACCGGACTGTCAATATCCGGGAGGCCGTCAACCAGAAGAATCTGAAGCCGGCCATTTCTCTGAACGGTGGGTTCAACATGAAGAACAACCAGCGGCTGAGGTTCATACTGAACTCGGCCTACTCCAGGAACGAATACCAAAGGAACTATTCGGAACAGGGCTGGCGGTACAGGACGGATGTCGACGAAGACCTGTATTCCTTCAGCGGCATTGCCGTCTACAGCATCAAGCTGAAACACAACAATTCTTTTGGAGGGAATCTCCAGCACTACCACAACATCACTTCTTCCACCTACGAAGGCAGCATGACCTCTTCCCAACACCTGTGGATGGGAGAGACCATTTCATTCCTCAGCTACACCCAGGATATAGGGAAACTGTTTACGCTCAGCGTTTCTCCCGGAGTCTCGCTGCTGAACTACAACCTGAACCATGGAGAGACCCAGCGTTTCTGGACATTCCGGACAAACACGTGGCTGCAGTATAACCTGAACTCCCACCATCAGTTCGTGATAGGGTTCGCCATCGGGAACGAACAGGCCGACATCAGCTACCTGACCACGGCCAGCCAGGCGGTAGACTCCCTGCAGACGAGAAGAGGAAACCCTTATCTGGACAATCCGAAGATACACGACTATTTCTTCAATTACCGGGCACAGATAAACAGCCTGGGCATCCAGTTCAACGCGACATACACCAAGTATCTGCACAACATAAGCTATATCTATTCCGTAGAGGACGGCAGACTGGTCAGTTCCTATCAGTCGGATGACTCGTACCATAAGCTGAGGCTGGAAGGCCTGTGCTCCTACCGCATTTCCGACAATCTACGTGCTAATACCACTTTGCGCTATGAACACATGAACGTCCCTCAGCACTCACAGCTGAAGGAAGACAACTTCTTCGCCTCGATAGACCTGAACTGTTTCATCGGCCCGTTCACCGTCAACGCATACGCGAAGACTACGGAACGGAAACTGGATCAGACCACACTGGCTTTCGTGAAGAATCCCGCCTCATACGGCCTGTCCGTACGCTACAACGGAAAGAACTGGATGGCGGAAGCCGGAGCCGAGAATCCCTTCCCCAAGCACCTGCACTACCGCGAGTATGCCGACTATGGGGTCTACCGGTATAACCAGGCAAGAACCAGCCGCATCTACCAGCAGACCGGCTACATCAAACTGGCCTATACTTTCGACTTCGGGAAGAAAGTATCCAAGGATTCAAACTATATAGACCGGAGCATCAACAGTGCCATCCTGAAAGCAAGATGATATGAATATATATAAAGACATCATCATTCATCAGAAACTTTCGTCATCTACCCAAGAACAGCGTGTGCTGCTCTCGTGCGGCGGACAGTACTACGAAGCCAGTCCGGCCATTGCCGAACTGGTGGAAACGCTGCAGCGGCATGCCACGGAAGAAGAAGCGATTGCGGCCTACACGGAAAAGAAGGCAGGCAAATACACGCCCGAACAGGTACGGCTGATTATCGACAAGTTCATTACGCCCCTCTTTACGCCCAAGCCACCGAAGCGGTCTTTCCTCTACGAGAAGGAACTGTTCAGCGCGGCGGCGGTTGACAGATTCTCGGATGCGTTCCGCTTCCTGTTCAACCGTTGGTATATGCTGGCGGTGTTCCTTGTGGCTGCAGCCTTGGATGCCTGGTTCTTCCTCCGCACGCCCGACCTCCTGCTGTTCAACAACAAGGTGAACATCTATCTGGTGGTGGGACTGTTCGTCTTCATGCTGGCTTCATCGTTCTTTCACGAACTGGGGCACGCCTCCGCCTGCAAGCACTTCGGCGTACGGCACGGCGGCATC
>URWP01000158.1 GCA_900551645.1 uncultured Bacteroides sp. | reverse complement strand
CCGATGTCATTATCGCTTGTGTAGGTGAAAATTCTTATTGTGAAACCCCGGGTAACATGAATGATCTGACAATGTCTGTCAATCAGCGTAACTTGGTGAAAGCGTTGGCAGCTACCGGCAAACCTGTAATACTGGTACTGAACCAGGGACGTCCACGTATCATCAACGACATTGAACCGCTGGCCAAAGCCGTCATCAATGTTATGTTACCAGGCAATTACGGTGGTGATGCTCTAGCTAATTTGTTGTCTGGTGATGCCAACTTCAGCGCAAAAATGCCGTTCACTTATCCCAAATACATCAATTCACTGGCTACATACGATTACAAGCCTTGCGAAAATATCGGCCAAATGGGTGGCAATTATAATTACGATGCCGTAATGGATGTTCAATGGCCGTTCGGTTTCGGTATGAGTTATACTACCTATAGTTACAGTAACCTGAAGGTAGATAAAGCACGATTTACAGCAGATGATGAACTTACATTTACAGTCGATGTAACTAATACAGGAAAAGTAACTGGTAAAGAAAGTGTACTGCTCTTCTCTAAAGATCTGGTAGCCAGCAGTACTCCCGATAACATCCGTTTACGTAACTTCGAAAAAATTGAATTACAGCCAGGAGAAACCAAAACCGTAACCCTGAAACTGAAAGGAAGTGATTTGGCTTTTGTAGGATATGATGGAAAATGGAGATTGGAACAGGGAGATTTCAAGATTAAATGCGGTGACCAATGGGTTGATTTGCAATGTACCGCAACAAAAATCTGGGATACTCCAAACAAATAATCTGTAATATAAGGTTTTGTAAAGGGTTTAGTTTTTATCGGGTAGAAGATGGGAATCCTGGGGAGCAAGAAACTTCTCAGGATTCTTTTTTACCTACAACAGCCATATCCTAGAATATCAATGAGGGAACTTGTTCAGTCATTTTTAACTTAAAAAAAACATCCTCATATATTCATAAAAACATAAGCACATATCACCGGAAACATCCGTTCGTCTTCACACAAACGACTGCTTGTTTTTTCAATTTAACATTCAGGCAAAAAACTATTGAGACAAAATAAAACGGCTATACTTCTTTATCTAGCACTTTACAAAACTCTTTTTCGCCCATTTCAGACTGTTCCACCGACGCACAAAAATAACAGCTCGGATATTCTCATCCAATAAGAAAGCACACCACATACCTGCCAATCCCCAGCCCCAATAAATACCCAACAGGTAACTGAGTCCTACCGAAACGCTCCATTGCACCACCAATCCTACATAAAACGGATAATTCACATCGCCCGCCGAACGTAGGGCATTCGTAGCATAGATATTGACCGCACGACCAATCTCAACCACAATATCAATCAGCATCACCATGACTCCTAATCGGATAATTTCCTCATTATCGGTAAGCAAACTAAAGATAGTATGTCCTAACGCAGCCCAAATACATGACAAGATCAACGATACTAAAATAGAAAGCCGCATGACATATTTTCCCAACAGGTACGCAGCACGAATTTTCCGTTGCCCAACCAGATGACCGATACTGATAGCTCCCCCCTGTGCCATAGCAATGGCAAAGAGATAAACAAACATTACAATATTTACTGTATAAGTACGCGTAGCCAGTGCATTGTTTCCCAGCATATTGATAAGGAAAGTTATTACTACCTGCGAGAAACTGTACGACATATTCTCACCTGCCGAAGGAAGTCCAACTTTCATCAGATTCTTCAGCTCTATCCATGGGAAAGGACGAAACCAAGCACGTGGAAAACTAGGAATATGCTTTCTGAACAGGATAATGAACAAAACCACCATACTTACCCCACGGGCTACCGATGTAGAAATAGCCGCCCCCTCAGCTCCCAAGGCAGGAAAACCGAACTTACCGAAAATCAAGGAATAGTTGCCGATGATATTCAGCACATTGACCAATACAGTTACCAGCATGGGATAAATAGCCTTATTCGCACTACGAAGCGAAGCCGATACCGTAAGTGAAAGAGCCTGAAAGAAAGCGAAAGCTCCTACAATCTCCATGTATCCGATACCGTACTTCAACAGTTCCGGACGGAGTCCCATCCAACCCAACAGTGTAACCGCTCCGAAATGCAGGATAAGACTGACCAGTACTCCTACTGCCAGATTCAGCAACAGTGATACTCCTACCACCTGCACCATCTTCTTCCGCAGACCAGCCCCCAAGTATTGCGAACACAATACAGAAGTACCGATATTAATAACTTCAAATATCAAGAAAGCAAACATGACAATCTGATTCACAACACCTACCGCAGCCACACTTTCGTCCGAATACTGACTCAGCATGATGGTGTCCACGGCACCAAGCATCATAATCAAGAGGGTTTCAATAAATATAGGAATAACCAATTTGGTCAGTTCTTTTCGGATGCTGACCGTCCGAATAACAGGAGTTTCAACCATACTTCTTTCAAACTAATACCACAGCGGACAGGCGATAACAGACGACACCACTATCCCCTTTCCGTTTTTCGGACACAAAGGTACAGCAAATAGACACGCATGTTTATCCGTGTCCGAATTTCTTGACATATATCAATTTCAAAGAATCAGAAACCAGTACGGAAGTTCCGGAGTTCTGCCCGTAAGCGGTGTGATTGTCCGTCAGTCAGGCTATCAAGCAACTCCCAGAAACGAGGACCGTGATTCATTTCACGAGTATGGGCCAGTTCATGCAATATGACATAATCCATCAGATGTACCGGGACCAGCATCAGATAGCACGAAAGACTAATAGTACGCGTGGCGGTACAACTTCCCCAGCGTGTACGGGCTCCGGTAATCCGCACTTTCCGGTAAGGTAGCCCACAGCGCACAGACCAGGTATCCAGTAACGGAGGCAAAAAAGTCTCTGCCCGCCGTTTCAAGGCACGGACAATGGCATTGCGGACAAGTTTCTGCACATCCTCCCGACTGAAATCAGTATCGGCAGGACAATAAATCCTCATCTCCTCTCCTTCTTCTTTCACTGTAAAACAACGTAACCGGCTCGGAAGAAGTGACAGACGAAAACAGTCGGCTTGAATGGTAAAGCTGAAATCAATCAACCGGACAGCTACTTTCCGGAAAGAATCCACCAAATCAGGACGAAAAGGAGCAATAGCCTCCAGAATTTTATCGGTCCGGCTAAAAGGAGGTACAATAAGATACAAGCCCTCCGGCTTGACACGCATCGAAATATTCCGTGCCGTTCTACGGGTACGGATAACAATACGCCCAAAATCCTTATCTGCCAATATACGTTGTGTAGCCATGATACAAAGATAGGACTTTTCAGTTGAGAAACTTACCCTATGCCAATAAAAAAGGATTACTGCTCACGCGGTAATCCTTTTCATGTATTTGAGTTAGTAATTTAATTTGAGAGAATTGAAACTTCACAGCCTCATTTTTCTATTATAGATAAGCACTAACTATTTATATAAAAGCAAATGAAAATGTTCGTTACTGTTTGGTGTTCTCTATACGAGGCTTTTCCACCACCTTGTTAACGGGAACTCTTACCGTATCGGCCTCGTATGCCACTTGCGGATCGGTTGCCCGATTTTCAAATGGGTCATACACATAGACTACACCAGCCGAACCGCTGCCCAATGACTCTTTGACGACACCACCCACCGTAAAAAGTAAAGCCAATACCGCCGCAGCCTTGAAAAGCGGCATGAAACGCGAATGCATAGTCAAACGCTTGGCTCTTACAACCGGACGCTCAATTTCTGCCAGAATCCGTTCATCGAAATCGCTTCCCAACTTCTCTTCTTTCGCTACCTCCTGATAAACAAACAAGGATTTGTAGCGGAGCAGATGAGCCGGCAGTTCTTTCTGCTGGAAGAAAGCCCGAAGAATCTGCTCTTCTTCCAAAGAAGTCTCGCAGTTCCAATAGCGTTCCAAAAGCTGTTCGATGTACTTATAATCCATACGTTTCTATTTCGTTATATTTTAACTTGATTCGTTGTCTGGCCCGGAAGAGGTTGACTTTTACCTGTTCCTCGGTTACCTGCAGCAAATCGGCTATTTCCTTGTAACTTTTCCCTTCGATATCACGGAGCTGCAGAATCGTACGCTGCTTTTCCGGTAATTCGTTCACCAACTGATGAACCAGCTTCAGCTTTTCGCTGTCCTCCAACTGGCGGTCGGGAGTCAATGCATCAGGCATCTCCTGCGTCTCTGGAGTCAACCCGATATGTTGGGCTTCCATCTTCTGGCTCCGGTCGATAGCCAAGTTTCTGGCAACTGTCATACAATAGGCTTCAATAGAATCAAACTGTGCCCATTCATCACGCTTGTTCCAGACTTTAATCAAGGTATCCTGTACGACATCCTCCGCTTCGGCTCTATCGAGTGTTATGCGGAGAGCCAACCGGAAAAGTTTGTCCTTCAACGGGAGTATATCGTTCCGGAAACTGATTTCTTGCATTGCTTTCTATACTAATGACGGGTGAGTCGAACAAAAGTTACACCCACCCGCCTATTTTTTTTGAATTATTTTTTAATGACTGTTCCAGATTTCCCGTCGATGGCTGATGCTGAAGTGATTATCACTTGAGTAACTCCAGCTTCGACTGCTGAAAAAGAATTTTCCAGCTTCGGAATCATTCCTCCCTGAATCACACCCTCATCTACATACTGACGAAACAAGTCCGGAGTAATGACCGGAATTACACTGTCATCATCATTCTCATCACGTAATACACCTTTCTTCTCGAAACAGTACATCAGCGTAACATCGAACACGTCAGACAATGCTTTGGCTGTTTCACCGGCAATGGTATCGGCATTGGTATTCAGCAAGCCACCGGTGCCATCGTATGTCAACGGAGCCATAACCGGTACAATTCCCTGACGAATCAGCTGTACCAATACATCGGCACGTACCTCTTTCACATCGCCTACAAATCCATAATCTACATCCTTCACCGGGCGTTTGTCTGAACGGATAACTCCCATATCAGCTCCTGTAAGACCAACAGCATTCACGCCCTTGCCTTGCAGACCTGCCACAATGTTCTTGTTGACCAAACCACCATAAACCATGGTCACCACTTTCAGAGTTTCGGCATCAGTGATACGGCGTCCGTTCACCATCCGGCTTTCAATACCCAACTGAGCAGCGATACGGGTAGCAGAGCGACCACCACCGTGTACCAGCAGTTTATAGCCCGGAACAGCTGAAAAGTCACTCAGTAAACGGTTCAAGGTATCTGTTTCCTCGACAATTTTTCCACCTACCTTTATAATAGTCAGTTTCTCTTTCATGTTTTCCTCCTTTATATTCCTTTTACTCCAAGTAAGTATATCCGTACAGACCGGAACGGTAGTTTGCCAGGAATTCTTTTCCTTCTTCCAATGAAATCTTTCCTTCCTTAACCGATTTGGTTACCCAAGTTTCCAGGTTACGCACTAACTTCTTCGGATTATACTGTACGTAATCCAATACTTCAGCTACGGTCTCGCCATCAATCACCTGGTCAATGCTGTAACCTTTATCATCGACAGATACATGCACCGCATTGGTATCGCCAAACAAGTTATGCATATCACCCAGGATTTCCTGATAAGCTCCTACCAGGAACACTCCAATATAATATGATTCCTTGGACTTAACTGTATGTACCGGCAAATCATGCGTTACACTACGGCTAGTCACAAAATTCGTAATCTTTCCGTCTGAATCACAAGTAATATCCTGCAGGGTAGCAGTCCGATCCGGACGTTCATCCAGACGCTGGATAGGCATAATCGGGAAAATCTGATCGAGTGCCCACAAGTCTGGTAGTGACTGGAACAAAGAGAAGTTACAGAAATACTTATCGGCCAGCAGCTTGTCCAGATTTCGGAATTCATCAGGTACATGTTTCAATCCTCCTGCTATCCGGTTTATTTCACGACAAACAGACCAGTACATCCGTTCTATCTGAGCACGAGTCTTCAAATCAACAATACCGTGACTGAACAAATCAAGTGATTCCTCACGTATCTGCTGGGCATCGTGCCAAGCCTCCAGCATGGTTCGCTGGTTCAGATTGTCCCAAATCTGATACAATTCCTGTACCAGTTCATGATCTTCTGGACTTACTTCAAATTCCTCCGGCATTTCAGGTAAGGAAGCTGTTTCCAACACTTCGAAAATAAGTACCGAATGATGAGCCGTCAGCGAACGTCCGCTTTCAGTAATAATGTTCGGATGCGGAATACCATTTTTATTGCTGGCATCTACCAGGATAGAAATAGAATCATTCACATACTCCTGAATGGAATAGTTCACACTACTTTCACTGGTAGACGAACGTGTACCGTCATAATCCACGCCCAAGCCACCGCCAATATCAACAAATTCCACCTGGAATCCCAACTGATGAAGCTGCACATAAAACTGTGACGCTTCACGCAAAGCGGTCTTGATACGACGTATCTTGGTTATCTGGCTGCCGATATGAAAATGAATCAGTTTCAAGCAGTCCTTCAGGTCTTTCTTCTCGATGAGATCAAGCGCTTCGAGCAATTCACTGGAAGTCAAGCCAAATTTACTGGCATCGCCACCACTTTCCTCCCACTTACCACTTCCCGATGACGCAAGCTTG
>URWP01000157.1 GCA_900551645.1 uncultured Bacteroides sp. | reverse complement strand
GGAGGTAACGCCCTGCCAGTCGCCGTCGATAGTAGCGCGTGAAGTGGGGGGTGCCGTTGTGGAGAGTCCGGTGGCGGTGAAAACGATGGGAGTTCCTTCAACTCCTCCTGTAGAAGTGCCCGATTCGTCATTGTTGCAGGCCGAAAGGCCGGACAGTAGGGCAAGGGCTGCAGGTATAAATACTCTTGTCTTCATAGTTCTTCATTTTTAATTGTCCTACAGATGGGTATTCGCATGCCGCCGTTTACATCGTTTTACGGTGTAATCGTGGCTTCACTGACTTTTGCTTTGAATACAAATATACTAAACAAAATATGGAAACACAATAATTATTAATAATATATGTTTTTGTAAATAAGCTACGTTTTTCTTGGTATATACTAAAGCCTGATATCATTATACTCTTCTGCCTGGAGGAGTTTCCCATGATATTTTATCTGTCGGAAATCGTTCATGCCTTACGTCACCACAAGGCACATAATAAAAAACCGTCGGAAAGTTGGGTAAGGACTTTCCGACGGCTTTCTGTTTATCATTTCAGCGGGATACCTGCATCATTGTATCCCCAAGGGTTTACATAAAGATGGTTGGAAAGTGTTGTTGAATTTATCGAATAATTCAATGCCGGGTGTATGGACATACGACATATGCTCAAAGCATTTTTTGCTTCGACCTGATTCCGTGGTTTGTATGTTCATTCTTCTTTGGCGCATTGTTATTCTAAAGATATTGCGGATTTGTGTGCAAAATTAATGATTTTTATTATTCGCCGTCAATAAAAAACGAGCGGAATTCCGTTTATGGAGGAATTTCCGCTCGAATTCATTGTTCTTTGGGCAATATTCTTTATTCTGCAGGGGCCCATTTGCAACGTACAGGAGAAACAATAGCTCCTTCTTCCTTCAGTTGCTTCATTGCCTTGTCTACTTCCTTGCGGTCGAGGCCACTGAGTTCTGCTATTTTACCTGCATTCAGTGGAACTCCTGCTTCTTTCATTGTTGCCAGTACTTTTTCTTTTGTTTCCATAATTCTGATTTTTAATAGTTGTTTTTTCTTATGTCAAATGTAATGTCCATGTATGTTCGTCGTCCTTCAATGTAATCGGTATACAATGTTTCTGCGTCCTTTCCTTTCAGGATTCGGCATTTGCCACATGATTCGCAATCGTGCAGACATTTCCATGAGTCAATTACGAATGCCCGTCGTTCTTCTTTGGTAGACTGTTCTATTGCCGGAGGTGTCATGGATGATATTGTATTTCTGAATTCATGCGTTCTGATAAGAGGCGGGTGTCAGTAACAATGTGAAAGGAAGCAACTGGGGCTTCATTTCGTTCTTTATAACAATTAACCTGCCATATATGTTGTGCAAATATATCAATTTTTATTTATTGACTGGCAGATGGACTGAAAAATACGTCTGAAATGGGAGATGGTTTTTCATTTTGTCCAGCGGAACATGCAAAGGTTTATATTTCTATGCAAGTTCTGCATGGGGAACCCGAATTAATGTGCCTGTAGGGAGTTTGTATTTATTATTTAATGATTAATTTTGCGCCCCGATAGATTGTTATTTTATATGTGAGAATGAAAAAGCTTAGTAAAAATGCCATTATCGGTTATCCGGGGGGGTTTTTTACCGGCATAACCTATGGATTGAATCCATTGTTTGCTGTTCCGCTGATGAGGAACGGGGCTGCGATTGAGTCTATACTTTTCTTCCGTTATTTTTTTGCGGTTCTGATACTGGGTATGTTCCTGTTGTTCCGCAAGCAGAGTTTCAGTGTTTCATGGAAGCAGGCGGGTATATTGCTTATACTCGGATTACTTTATACCGCAAGCAGTCTGTTCCTTTTCGAAGCGTATCATTATATAGCTTCCGGACTCGCTACAACCCTTGTATTCTTGTATCCTGTGCTGGTTGCCATCATTATGGTGTTTCTGAAAGTGGTTCCTTCATGGCCGGTATGGCTGGCTATTGCGGCTACTTTCGGGGGGGTGCTTATCATGACTCAGAGCGATGGAACACAGACCATCGATCCTGTGGGAGTAATGCTCTCATTGGCTTCCGCTTTGGTTTATGCCCTTTTTATTGTCATCATCAATCGTAGCAAAACGATTGCAAACATATCCAATTCGTTGCTGACATGCTATACTCTTGTAGTCGGGGCCATTGTCTTTATTGGAAAAATAGCTTTCTCGGGCGTTGAGATAACCGATTGTATTTCAGAAAGCACAGATTGGTTCAATCTGTTGGGGCTTGCCTTGCTTCCTACCATTGTTTCTACGGCTACTCTTGCCATTGCTTCCCGGAATATCGGGGCTACGAAGGCTTCGGTACTCGGAGTATTCGAACCTATTACGGCGATTCTTGTGGGTACACTGATGTTCGGCGAGCCACTTACTACAAATATCCTTGTTGGAATTATTGTCGCAATTATTGCCGTAACTTTCATGATAACCGTAACCAAACGCTGATTCCTGTTCTCCAGGCAGGCAAGTCTGGGTGGATATCTGTATAACCGGTTGCTTTCTGGGTGTTCTTGCCTGTATGCTTGGGCGGGATGATTCTGTTCCGTTGTCACACAGGCAAGAACGGTATGGAAATCTGAAGTTGTTCTGTAATCGGGGGGTAACCGGTTACAGACGGTACCGTCACTTTTTATGGGGTATCAGTATACGTTTCTTCAACCATTCGCGTACGGGCTCATCGTAGAGCTTGAGGGTAGCATATGCTATCAATACGGCAAGTATAAACAATGATACTGCAACCATTACATGTTGTCCTCGTGGAGCGTCCGGATGATTGGCAGCCCATGACATCTGCATGTATACCAGCGGATAATGGGTGATGTAGATGGGGTAGGAGATTTCTCCCAGGAACTTGCAGATGGCGACGGATCTTTTTCCGCTGATTCTGCTTCCGGCTCCCATTGATACAATCCATGGAAAGACGAACAGGATGCATACGGCTTCGTAGATTCCGTTCATCCAGAAGTTATTCGGGTCTGTACCTCCTACGCGTGGCATGATGAGCACACAGGCTATCAGGAAGGAGCACCACCAGAAACCGCGTTTTATCTGAATGAATTTCCCGATTCTGGAAATGAGCAGACCGCAGAAGAAGGGGTAGAGCAGACGTGTAAAACCGATGTACAGCTGGTTGGGGGTAATGCCCCATCCTCCGATGACTGTATATGCCGCGTAGTTTTCTTCGGGGAACACTCCGAACGGGTCCAGATTCATGGTGAGTGTGACCGTGAGTACGGCAAAACAGCCTACCAGTATTCCTAAGGTAATTTTTCCTAACTTGCGGATGAAGAGCGCGTAGAAGATATTCGCGATGTATTCGAGCATCAATGACCAGCATGGACCGTTGAGAGGGTAGGTCTCGGCCCATCCGCGGATATCGAGACTGGCGGCCGCGGGTATCATGGTACATCCCAGCAGGAACATGAGGATGACAACCCACCAGGGAGTCTGGTCGATGAGGGCGAAACTCGGTGAAGCTCCGAAATAGAACAGGAGCATCCCGATGAATCCTCCCATGATTACCATCGGGTGTAAGCGTACAAGCCGGCGCTTGAAGAACATCCAGGTGGACATTTTGTCCCAACGGTCATCGTAAGCATAACCGATTACAAAACCTGAAAGTACGAAGAAGAAATCGACTGCCAGATAACCGTGGTTGATAATCTGGAACGCGGGACCTTTGGAATAAGTCTCGAACAGGTGGAAAGCAACCACGAGCATGGCCGCTACTCCACGAAGCCCGTCAAGAATCTCATATCGGGGCTTGGATGCTAAATAAACATTGTCTTTTGTCATGGTTTAATAATGATGTAAGAATTTGATTCTACGTGGCTTAATGTGTTTTCCCATATCGGAACATACTGTACGCCTTCTTGCCGCACATCTTTTGCAAAGATAGTGCTTCTGTCTGAATATCCTCGGCTTCTGTGATACTATCAATGATTAGGGTATAAATATCGGTAAATTATATACAACCTTTCTATGTGCATCAAGCTAACTTTGCACCGATCATTGGAATGCGGTTCTATGGATGCAGAGAAAACCAGAATGACTGCAGGAAGCTTTTGTTTCAAAATCCAGCAGTGATTTTTTATTTGTACGGAACTGCTGTCGGGTTAGTGGAGAATGGTGTTATTGAAAAACAGATAAAAAATAATTGGTATTATGGATATTATCAGAAATTCAGAATTTGGAGGCGAACGCCCTTTGTTCGAGTCACATAATCTGCGTTTGGAGAATGTGATTATCCGCGCCGGAGAATCGGCCATCAAGGAGTGCAGTAACATAGAAGCGGTGGATTGTCGTTTTGAAGGGAATTATCCTTTCTGGCATGTACATGGCTTCAGAATCGAACGCTGTTATTTTGATGTCGGAGGACGTTCGGCTTTATGGTATTCCGACCATCTGAAGATGAAGGATACTGTGATAGACGCTCCTAAAATGTTCCGCGAGATGAATGAAATCGACATTGAAAATGTCACGATGAACGATGCCGATGAAGTGTTCTGGCGTTGTAATGGCATCCGTATCAGGAACCTTAAATTGCACGGAGGCACTTATCCGTTTATGTTCAGCAATGATATTTATGTAGACGGATTGGAAAGCGACAGCAAGTATGTGTTCCAGTATGTCAGGAATGTGGAAATCCATCATGCCAGAATTACTACAAAAGATGCTTTCTGGGAGGTTGAGAACGTCACTATTTATGATTCTGAACTGAACGGTGAGTACCTGGGGTGGCATTCGAAGAACTTACGCCTTGTAAACTGTCACATTACCGGTGAACAGCCTCTTTGCTATGCTCATGACCTCGTATTGGAAAACTGTACGTTCGGACCGGATTGTGACCGGGCTTTTGAGTATAGCACATTGCATGCAGATATTCGCGGAGCCATAGCCAACATCAAGAATCCGATGTCTGGACGTATTGTGGCAGATGAGTACGGTTCGATAACAATTGATGAGAATATCAAGGCTCCTGCCGATTGCGAGATCAGACTCAGAGATGAACGTACGTGTTTTACTGATTGATACGGATGGAATATGAAATACGATTTTGATGAAATTATTCCTCGCCGGGGAACAAATTCCTATAAGTGGGACAGTATGCCGGCGGATAAGGAGGTGCTTCCTCTTTGGGTAGCTGATATGGATTTCCGTACGGCACCTGCCATTACCGAAGCATTGGAAAGACGGGTAAGACACGGCATATTCGGATATGTCCGTGTTCCCGATGAATATTATACGGCAGTAATCCGATGGTTTGCACGTCGTCATGACTGGTATATCAGTAAAGAATGGATGATATATACTTCCGGAGTGGTTCCGGCTGTATCTGCTGTCATAAAAGCTTTGACTGAACCTGGTGACGGTGTAATTGTACAGACTCCTGTGTACAATTGTTTTTTCTCGTCCATACGCAACAACGGTTGCCGTATTGTCGCTAATCCTCTGAAACATGAAGGGGGTACATACCACATTGATTTTGATGATCTGGAACGCAAGGCAGCCAATCCGGAGGTAAAACTGTTACTTTTATGTAACCCCCATAATCCGGCAGGGCGGGTATGGACCCGTGAAGAGTTGAAAAGGATAGGAGAAATCTGCCTGAGAAATAAGGTTATGGTCGTTTCAGATGAGATACATTGCGAACTTGTCTTTCCGGGATATGCATATACTCCGTTTGCTTCTATAAGCCGGGAGCATTTGTGGAACTCGGTTACCTGTGTATCGCCTAGCAAGTCCTTTAATATCGCGGGATTGCAGATAGCCAATATCATAGCCTGCAACGAAGACGTACGCCAACGGATAGACCGTGCCATCAACATCAATGAGGTGTGCGATGTCAATCCTTTCGGTGTCGAAGCTACCATCGCTGCTTACAATGAAGGTGAAGACTGGCTTCATGAATTGCTGGATTATCTGAAAGTTAACTATGACTATCTGTGCGAATTCTTCCATATGCATCTGCCTCAGATACCGGTGACCGTACTTGAAGGGACTTATCTGGTATGGACGGACTGCAGGGCATTTGATATGACATCCCATACGTTGCAGGCTCGTCTGCTGGAAAAGACCGGACTTTGGCTCAATAGTGGAACGATGTATGGAGCCGAAGGAGAGGGATTCCTGCGTTGGAACATTGCCTGTCCGCGTTCAGTATTACAGGATGCCTTGGTCCGTTTCAAAGACTTTATCGGTTCCTTGAATGCAGAGATATAATCCGTATGGAATGTATTTTACGTAAAACAGGGACATCTGTTTTTTCACCGGTAAAAGCATCGGAATGTTTCGTTATACCGGACGCATTGAGCAGATTCTCTTTCTTGGGCGTTCTCATAGCCAATTTTCGGAGTTTTTACTATATCTTTATGTCGGCTGAAGATACGGGTTTGCGCCGCTTTCTGCGGCCGACAGGTATTTTCTTGCGTTGCTTGGAATGATTTTCCGCTTGGGAAAACGGCTTGTTGGAAATTTAGAATTGAAAGATGGTAAAGGAAAAGAAAACTGACATTCTGCTTGATTTAATCCGTGATGGTAAACCTATGACATTGAAGCAGCAGTTGTGTCTGACCGTGAAACTCAGTGTCCCGGCTATTATTGCACAACTGTCGTCTATAATCATGCAATATATCGATGCGGCTATGGTAGGGCGTAT
>URWP01000156.1 GCA_900551645.1 uncultured Bacteroides sp. | reverse complement strand
GAGAAACCAATGATATATAACGAAAAAGAGGATGCGACATTTTGACACACCCTCATTGTTAATCTATATAATAGAATTACATTATTCTATCAAACCACTGTTTAAAACCATTTATTGAGATCAAAGCGGTATCCTGCCGACAAGGTTAGTGTATGATAGTTTGGAGCAATCTTATCGATAGCACTTTCCTTTGATAAGGACAAATCATATCCCAACTTTACCAACAGACGATTCTTCTCCACACCTATATTTCCTACGACTCCCCAGTCAAAACCCTTGTCATACGAATAACGTTCCTTAAAGATTTCATCATTTGAGCGTCCATGGCCGCCATCATACCCCACTCCCACATATGCCTCATATATATCAGCGTTTTCACTGTCCATCCAAAGGATATTTCTTTCACGTGAGATATTATTGCTGACATATCCACCTATATACATACCTGCTCCACAAAAGAAGGTCAATCCACTATCATTCAAATTCCAGAAAAATTTGCCCATGACAGGGACCTGTAGATGATGGCGTTTTACGGTTACATCTTCACTCCACATGGCACTTTTATTCGAGAATGTACCTGAAATTTCAGAAAATGTTCTCAAGTTGTAAAACAGGCCACTTTCAATAGCAAAATGTCTGGAAAGTGTAAAATCAACAGAAGCACCTACCTTAAGACTCGGATTCCATTTATGAATGGAATTACTTCTGGCATTTGCCCCCAAACCCACTTCTGGAATAATTGAAATTTGTGCATAAGCCGTATAAAACATGCTCATCAACACCAATAATGACATTACTTTTTTCTTCATTGCTTCAGTTTTTAAACTAGATTTGATACAAAAGTATATACCTGATAGAAAACAAAAACCACAATGTCTATTTTTTTTTACCACATTAACAGTTCCTCACCAACTGTTAATGTAATGTCTTGATATTTTTATCCTAGATAAAAAAAATAAATACTTACAATGCCAGATCAGTTATGTACAACATTTCTACGCACTTCGAACATTCAATATGATACTAAATCCATTTAATTAGTTTTCTTTTCACTCCATTATAATAAAAAACACTAACTCATACCTATTAAGTTCTACCTTATCCAACATATCAAAATGCATAAAATCTACATAAATACACCGAAAACACGTATTTATACAAAACAAATGCATTTTTCATCAGCAAAAACGCTAAAAAACATGAGAAAGAAAATAATTTCTGTCTAGAAAAATCGATAAATATTCCTAGGAAAGTGAGATGAGATGACTAGTCATCTTGAAAATCATGCCTACAGGTACAATTTTAACCTCTCAGTATGCCAGATGGAAGAAATTCTACGACAATTCAGAGAGAACAATAATTCACAAAATAAAATCATTACCTATTATAAAGAAAAGAAAGTTCTCGTTTATCACAAACAATAGACAGAAAAACAAAATCAATGGAACAAAATGCGCAAGAGCAAACCTCTAAGAATCCTATTTTTCCAACCAACCTCACATATAACCCGAACCGGACGATTCTCAAGCCTCGAAATTATCATTTTGACATTTTGCCATGCTATTACCGAGCATCGGATTCCTGAAAAACAAACAGACATTACTCCAATAAAAAAGGCCACCCTTTTACGGGCAGCCTTGTTAGTTTGTCATACAGACGATTGTAAAATTATCCCAAGTGAATAGCTTCAGAAGGACAAACGTCAGCGCAAGTACCACATTCTGTGCAAGCGTCTGGGTTGATAGAATATTTGTCACCTTCTGAGATTGCTCCTACCGGACATTCATCGATACAAGTACCGCAAGCGATACAATCGTCACTAATTACGTAAGCCATTGTAGTAAAAAAGTTAAGTTATTATTAGTACTAATTGTTGGTACAAAGGTAGCATTTTTAGCATAGATTGTAACATCTACATTACACTTTCTACCTAATTTGTATTTCGTCTAAATAGTCACTCATTTCATGAGCGAATGATACATCACCTGCTGGATACGAGGACGGATATTCAGACGCATCAATGCTTTTCTATCAAACGGACGTGGATAAATACGGTTACTCAAAAAGACAAAAATCAGATCTTTGTCCGGTTCTACCGAGCCACAAGTACCGGTAAACCCTGTATGACCGATGACAGAAGCTGGCGCTTCTTCGGCACAAGGACTGTTTTCCGTATGTTCCACATCCGGCTTGTCAAACCCCAATCCCCGCCGACTGTTCTTCGATTTCAGGGTCAGAAACAATTCACAGGTTGCACGGGTAAGGTAACGACGGTCACCCAACACTCCTTTATCCAGCAGCATCTGATAGACTTGGGCAACATCTCGCGCCGTAGCAAAAAGACCGGCATTTCCGGAAACACCCCCTTGAAAAGCGGCAGCCTCATCGTGTACATACCCCTGCAAAGGCCCCTTCCGCAAAAAATCTTCTTTCACGGTAGGTACAATCTGTGATTTTTCGAATTTACAGAGCGGATTGTAGGCGATATGTGTCAACCCCATCGGACGATAGAACACACTATCCAGAAACACATCCATCGGAACTCCGGAAATCGCTTCTACCATTTCCTTCAGAAGCATGAAGTTCAAACAACTGTAACGGTAAGAATGTCCCTTGAGTGGAGCCTTGACAATTTCATCCAATACTACTTTACGAAATTCTTTCTTCAGATAAATACCATCAGCCACTTGCAACGGATATTCTTCCGAACAGGTATCGGATACATATTCCGGCTTATAGGAAAACGAGGTGCAAGCATACAGATTGGCGTCTACCTGTACCTGATGATTGGCATCTCGTTTTTTACGGAACAGCCCTCCTTTACAGCTTTTCAGATCAATAGCTTTCATATAGAAAGGCAGATAGGCCGGCAAACCGGATTCATGGAAGAGCAAGTCCTGTACAGTCAGGCTCTCCTTATTCGTCTTACGGAGCTCAGGTATAAATTTAGAAATCTTATCCGTCAGCCCGAACTTTCCTTCATCATACAGTTTCATGACAGCCAACAGTGTACCGGTAGTCTTCGAGAGAGAAGCCAGGTCATACAAGTCGTTTTCTCTCACTGGAGTATCCTCTTCGTAAGTATGAGTACCGAAACACTTGTTGTATACCGGATATCCACCCTTCTGAATGAGAATGTGACATCCCGGATAAGCGCCGTTACGGATTCCTTCCCAAGCAATGGAATCAATCTGTGCCAATACAGCAGCATCCATCCCGAAATCTTCCGGCTGATAAGCACGTGGCGTATTCGGATCTATAGAAATACCTGCTCCAGCCAACAACGTTTTTCCCAACGGAATAGACAATCTTCCATTGACAGCTTCTTTTCCCAACAACACACGAGCTACATACCGCTGAAGCTTATCATCGGAATCATGAGCCAAAATAACGGCATCTGCCTTGGATACTGTTTGAGGAAGCTTCTCTAAAACTTTCTGAGGTTCAAAGCAAACCAACACCAGTGGCTTATCGGCAGCCAACTTTTGCAACCAGGCATCATAAGCATCTACCTTAGAAGAATGAATGGCTACAATAATACGTTGTGCCGGACGCAACCGATTCTCAACGGCCTTCAGTGAATCCCGACTGGCACGTACCCAGGCAAGTGACATTTTCTCACGCAGTTCCTTGTAGAAGGGATAGTCCTCTGCCAAAGACTCTGAAATGCTAAGTAATACATTACCCGACAACGACAAATCCAACGGCAGACATTCACTATCGTCTTTCGCAACTGTAACAGAAGCCTGTTGCAAATTCTCTATTAATCGAGTTGTTTCTGGAGTGCACAAGCGTTCCTCCAGACCCTCAGAAACTATTTCAGGAGTCCGGACCAATCCCAATGCATATTTATAGGTCAGAACTTTCCGGCAATGTTCCGTTATTTCTTCTTCCGTCAGCTTTCCTTTCTTAACAGCTTCCAATACACCGGCCATCGACTTTTTCAGATTCCGCGGTGCCAATAACAGATCATTACCGGCTATCAGCGCTTTGGCACAGACATCTTCATGTCCGGCAATACCTTTCATTTCCAAAGCATCAGTAAACACAAGTCCCTGAAATCCTAATTCACCCCTCAGAGTTTTCTTCACAATATCCGGTGAAACCGATGCAGGTTCTATTCCAAGTTCCGGAACCTCCAGATGTCCTACCATCCCCCCGTTGATACCGGCAGCTACCGCTTCCCGAAAAGGATAAAGTTCGATACTATCCAGTCGTTCCCTGGAAAATCCCAATCGTGGGAGAAATTTATGCGAATCCACATCAGTGTCTCCATGGCCTGGAAAATGCTTGCAGACAGCAATGATACCACCATCCTGCAAACCACGCATATAAGCGATGACTTTCCGGGAAACATTCTCCGGATCGCTACCGAAAGAACGGACATTAATGACCGGATTATCAGGATTGTTATCCACATCAGCCACAGGAGCAAAGTTTACATGTACCCCGATTTCATGTAACTGACGGGCTACTTCTCGCCCATAAGCATACAACAAAGAATCCTGTCCGATACACCCCAACACCCGATTTTTCGGGAATGAAGGAGTCCCTTTCAAACGCATAGCCAATCCCCACTCTCCATCGAAAGTAACCATCAAAGGAATCTTCGACTGGCGTTGGGCCATGTTAGTTAGCGCTATCTGCTTCCGCACATCCCCTCCGGAAAATAACAGTCCCCCTATTCCGTACTCCTTGATAGCAGTAGCAATATTCTCTTTATTCCTCTGCGTAATGATTGGCGCTACCGTATGAATGAACAACTGACCGATTTTCTGCTTCAGTGTCATCGTCTGAAGCTGCTCATCTACCCATTTACGGCAAGCTACCGTATCGGTAATCTGATTCAGTACTCCGACAGGCTGAGCAGCCAACTGCCCCACCAGCAACAATCCTATCAATATCCAACCTACTCTTCCTTTCTTCATACATCAATCCTTTTTCAGTTTCACAACCATTTTCCCGACAAAAACGGCACTTTTCCCCATCTGCTGAACCGGAATATCTTTTCCATCCAAGTTCTGATAATATTCAGGTCCCTCGAAATAAGAATGAGAATGTCCCCCCAAGACCACATCAATGTTCCGTGTATTCTCTATCAGTTCCACATCCGAATAAGGTTCACCCTTCCATCCGAGATGAGACAAGCAGATAACCAAATCACAATTTTCCTGATTTTTCAAGATATCAGCTACACGCTGTCCTTCAGCTACCGGGTCTTTGAACTTGACATTTCCATAATTCGCTTTGGCTACCAGTCCGTCCAATTGTGCCCCTAATCCGAAAACGCCTATACGGACACCATCCCGTTCAATAACAACATACGGTTTCACCAAACCTTCCAACACAGTGCCCTGCACATCATAATTGGCACAGACTATCGGATAATCAGCCATTTTGAACAGACGGGCCATATTATCCAATCCAAAATCGAATTCATGGTTTCCGATGGTTCCGGCATCATATCCCATCTGATTCATCAGACGGATTTCCACTTCTCCCTTAAACAAATTATAATAAGGTGTACCCTGCGAAAAATCTCCGCTATCGAACAGTAACAGGTCTTCATGTTCCTCTCGCTGCTGCTTGATGAAAGCGGCCCGACGCAACATGCCTCCCTTACCGGCCAATAATGTATCGGCGTATTCCGTACTGAACGGCTCTACCCGACTATGCATATCGTTCGTATGAAATATATAAATTTCCTTATCATGCTGAGCGGAAAGGATTCCGGTTGACAAACATATCCACAATAGAAACAAACCAATCTTTTTCATCTTCTATTCTCCTTTCTTTTCATTTGACAACAATACGGCCTTCCACCTTGGCCTGTACAAAAACTCCTTTTTGTTCGCATTCCTTGACATAATTCAGCAACGCGTCGCGTAAAAGACCGTTTGTCGGGAATGTCTTCGATTTCGCATTACGAAATGCTGTCATCTTATCATTTCCTTCAGCCAGATAATCAATAGTAGCTACCCGATAAACAGCCTGAGGATCTATCGCTTTTCCAGCAACAGTAGCATCCAGCAGTTGCCCGTCTTTCGAAATGACCAGTCGGGCTCCACTCAATCCTTCACCATGCAGAGCAGCAATCTGTTCAAACAGATTCAGCAACGTAGTCCCATCCATTGTCAGCAGACACAAAGCATTCTCAAACGGAGTAATTTCAAACACATCACCGTAAGTAATTTCCCCTTCGGAAAGAGCACTGCGGATTCCTCCCATGTTCATGACTGCCACATCCACTTGCTCGCCAGTCAACCTGGCTGCAGACTGCTTGACGACATCGGCCAACAGATTCGACAAAGGGGATTCCGGACGATAAGAAACCAGATTAGCGGCCGAATGACCGATAACGGGAGACATAATACTATCTTTCCGTAACTGATACGTTTTGAGTAAAGCTACCGCTCCTGCATCCGGATCTTTATCGTATACAGATGTCATAGCTACTCGCCCACCTTCTATTTCCGTCACTGTATAGCTGGAAGAACAGGCATACAACGAAAACATTCCGACCAACAGGCCTACTTTCACGTAATTCTTTATCATAAAAAATCTTCTTTATTTCATTTGGATGGTCAAATTTAACCAAAAAAGAAAAGTCAACCAACATTCTACAAAAAATAAACGAGCTTTATTTGGCCGTTTAAAAGAAAATAGCTTACTTTGCACCGCTTTCGCGCAATCGCTGTCAAAGAAGAGTTACTTGATATGTTGCGT
>URWP01000155.1 GCA_900551645.1 uncultured Bacteroides sp. | reverse complement strand
GGGGGGACTCAGGCTGTTGTCCACTTTACGGATATTGATATTCAGATCCGTACCTGCTGTAATCATCTGATAAATTGATTGAAAAAACATAATTGAAAAGTTTTATGGTTATACATAAGTTTCCTTGAAGAATTCTTTCAGGACATCCTCCCTGTCCGGTCTGCTTGCAATATCACGCAGAGATTCCAGATAGTAGCCGATATTTTTAGGCTCATCAACTGTATTGGGCAGACGTCTTTTGACTGGTCTGATATGTTCACTCTGTGGCCATACAGCCGGCATGACAGGAGCAGAAGATATACATGTACTTGTTTTCATATCTGTTGGTTTTATTGGTTAGAAAAACAGGAGTCCGACAATGAAAAAGATAAATGCTATCCTTACAATCAGTAGAAGAGCTCTGAAAAGAAATCCTATGATTCCTCCGGTGAGCAGGAGCATTGCAATCATACCTGTAGGCATGATACCTTTGTCTGTCAGCATAAGTATTCCGATAACCAGTACCAGAGTTACCGCATGCTTGCTGATACTTTCGATAATCTGTAGTTTCATAATCCTTAATTTTATGAATGAATAATCCCATCGGGATGTGTTTTCCCGATTTTATAGGCCTCCGGCCTCTTGGATTGCCTTTTTGCGCAAGGCCTGGCAGGAAAAAATACCGGAGCGCAGCGAGGATGATTTTTTCCTGACCAGCCAAGCCCTTGAGGGCAGCCTTGCGGCAAAAGGCAGGCAATCCAAGACCTTTGCCGCTTAAAAGCGGAAAAACAGATTCTTTTCTGTACGGACACAAAAAATGCAGACCTTCCGGCCTGCATTCTCCTGGTTGCTTAGGTATAGATGTTATTCTTCTTTTGTGGAATAGGTGTTGAAAATGTCATCGGTCATTTCCTTGGCGAGAGTCCTAATCCTGTTCAGAAAGTCCTGTCCGGTTATCATTCCGCCTTCAAGTCCGGCCAGCTGTTTTTCCCAGTCTGCGGTGAGTGAAGTATCCGCAATTTTCTTTCCACGAATAGTTTCGTAGGTAAACATGCCTTTCGGGGTCGGAACGATATATTTCCCCGAATGACGGATATACTTACGGTTAACCAGTGTACGGATGATATTGGTACGTGAGGATACCGTGCCCAGTCCGTTCTGTTCCATATATTCCACCAGTTCTGCATCCGTGAACGGATCTACCGGCAGATCTTTTTTGTGTACCAGGTTACATCCGCATACATTCAGGGTATCGCCTTTCTCCACTTCGGGAAGTTCATTGACGGAATATCCCGATTTTGGAACCATGTCGGAACGCATGAACACGTCATGCCAGCCGGCTTCAATGATTCTTGTTTGTTCGGCTTTGAAATGTTGCGCCGCACAAACCGCTTCAACATTTGTCGTTTCTATGCGGCATGGAGCCATGAATGCTTCGAGCATCCTTCCGGCTACAAGTCTGTAAACCTGCATTTCCTTTTCGGACAGATTTCCGGGACGGATACCAGTAATGATGATGGCATGATGTACATTGGCCTTTTCTACGTTTATTACGTGACGGGACAAATTGGATATGTCAAAACCTCCAGTTCCTTTAGCGGCAGGGAACAGCTCCCATGAAAGCAGACGCACCATGATTGGTGGAAGCGAGTCAAACACATCCTCCGTCAGATAACGGCAGGAAGTCCGCGGATAGGAAATAAGTTTCTTTTCATAAAGAGACTGGGCGATGTCATATACCTCTGATGCGGTAAAACCATAGCGGATGTTCGCTTCTTTCTGCAACTGTGTCAGGTCAAATAGATCCGGTGGAAGTATTTCCTTAACGCTGTGACTGATACCTGTAATCTGTGCCTGATGTGCCAGCTTGCAGTCCTGGAAAAACATTGTAGCGGATTCTTTGTCGGGAAGATCCTGTGTGCGGCGCATCTTGAAAAGGATGCCGTCCTTTTGCAGGCTGATGTAGATGGGCCAGCTGTTCGATGAAATATGGTTCTCCCTTTCACGGTAGCGTCTGCTGATGGCAGCCAGTACCGGTGTCTGCACCCGTCCGAGGGAATTGTTGCCGAATCCCGTCGCCTTACACATGGCATAGCTGGCGTTGATTCCAAGAATCCAGTCCGCCTTGTTGCGGCTGTCAGCAGCAAGGAACAGGCTGTCGTAACAGCTGTCCGGTTTTAGATTTTCCATGCCTTGACGTACAGACTCGTCAGTAAGAGAGGAAATCCACAGACGGAAGCAAGGCTGTGTACAGTTCAGGTATTGATAGACATAGCGGAATGTCATTTCCCCGTCACGGCTGGCATCGGTAGCCGCAATGATGGTGTCACATGCCTGAAACACCCTCTCGATTACTTTAAGCTGGAGCACGGCATCAATCTCCGGTATCCATCCGTTCTCGGTGCGTGTATGACGTACCATCAGTTCAAATTCGGATGGGATGAAAGGAAAATCATTCCGTTCCAGCTTTTGGGTTCCGTAGTCCTTCGGCATGGCCAGTGACAGCATGTTCCCGAAAGTCCACGTAACCATGTAGCCGTTTCCTTCCACATATCCGTTTCTTACTCTGGTTGCACCGATGATTCTTCCGATTTCTTTTCCTACACTTGGTTTGTCTGTTAATATGGCAATCATGATAAATTCTGTTTTTTATCTCTTTCCATACGGTAAGTCCGTATGGAAAGAGAGATGATACATTATGGTTTCTTATTTATTCACCTGAAGGGTTGATACCGTTTACGCTGATGACCGGATTTCCATTCTCGTCTTCAATCAGACAGAGTGTGGCATCCATTGTAAGTGAGAATACGGGTGTCTTGATTTTAATGGACATGACATTGGTTTCCTCTCCCTGAAGGAGCAGGTCCATGTTTCCGTCCTTTTCAATTTGCGATCTGCTGATACCGACCGATTCCAGTTTTCCCCAGTCGATTTGTTCTGCCTTGTAGATATGATAATTGGTCTTGTTCATGTTCTTTCCTTTTTTAGTAATTGATGATTTGAATGATTTGAACCCCGTTCTGGTCAGACAGCCTGTTTTGCACCTTTTTTCTGCTCCTGCTGCTGGGTATTGTCAGTCTGTGAAGCACGCTGTGAAGTATTGCGACGGACATCCGGATTCTCCTGGAAATATTGCAGCTGTCCGGTGTTTGCGTTTACTTTCAGATAAGAATCGAACGGTTTGCCGTTGGGACCTTTCATACCCGTTACGAGGATGGCCTTTCCGTCCTGAAGGTTTGCTCTTTCCTGTGCCGAAAGCAAGTGTCCGTAAACCTCAGCCGGGATGGTAGGTGCCTGCCGTTCGTTGAAACCGTCCGGAGTTCTGGAATACTGTGGTCTTCCACTTGTCAGGTCCAGCTTGACGAATGACGAGAATTCCTCACCTTTACGGTTGATCATGTTCTCAAGATAGATGGGCTGCCCTTTGCGTAACGCTTCCTTGTCTTCCGGTGTGAGCTGTACCGAACAGATTTCCTTCGGTATGTAGATTTCTCCCGTTTCCGGATTGTGTCGCGTATATTGAAGACCGCCTGTTACCTTATCCATGGTAACGAAGGAGGAAAACAGTTCACCGTTCTTTCGCTTCATATCCTCTACAAGGATGGTGTGTCCTTCGTTCAACGCTTTGAGCTGCATGGGAGAAAGCGGTACACCGCCAAGCGTCTGCTGGTTGAAGGCCTGGTCTTTCGGGAAAATAAATTCGATGCCTCTTCTTTCCGCACTATATTGCAGATTGGCATTAAACTCTTTACCCTGATTGGACTTCATTCCCTCTACGAATATCTGTTCTCCGTTTTTCAGTTTCTGAATTTCGTCCGGAGTTAGGGTTATCCCTTTGATTTCTTTCGGGATATAGACATGCTCCTGTCGGACGGCTACCAGTTCGTTGGTATTCTTGTCGATGGAAATCAGACACGGCTCTGTCGTGTTGCCACGCAGGTTAAGGTCAGCCACGCGTCCCATGTTCCCGCTTTCACGCAGGTTCTTCTTGTCCTCTTCCGTGAAGATATGTCCGAAATAAGGACGGTCCAGTTCCGGTTCTTTTCTGATCCCGTGGATCCCCAACATGACCTGCCCGCCGTTGGATATGAATGAAAGGCGTGCATCAAGCTTTGCGGTCAGTACCCCAGGAATGTTGAGTGTCAGCGGCATGGTTCTGTTGGTCTTGTATCCTTTCAGCATACTGTCAAGCT
Source organism: uncultured Bacteroides sp. (assembly GCA_900551645.1). GTDB lineage: Bacteria > Bacteroidota > Bacteroidia > Bacteroidales > Bacteroidaceae > Phocaeicola. The sequence continues at coordinate 2,598 of URWP01000155.1, read as the reverse complement.
GTCCGGACTGTTCCAGCATTTCCTTGGATACGCCGAACTTGCCCAGTTCTTCCCAGTTGATCATGTTCTCGTTGTAGCGGTACGTGGGTGTCTGTTGGCGTTGCGGTTCCTGCTGTTCGCGCCCCTGTGCGGCAGCTTCCACTTGTGATACCTGTTCAGGCTGAGCCTGCGTTGTCTGTTCCTGCTTCTTTGCCATTGTTGTTTCCTCCTCTTTTGTTTGACTGTTTTTCTGATTGTTTGCTTTCGGTACGATTTCATAGCGTTTCAGAAACTCCTTTACCGCGTCTGTTTTCTTGCCTTCGGCCAGGTCCTTGAGAGCCTGTTTGTTCTGCCTGTAATCGTTGAAGGTCATGCGGATAAGCCTGAAATGCGTAGGTTCCTTCAGCTGGCTCCAGAAGTTCTTGATAAAATTTTCGAGGATACTCGAATTCTTGTCGAATTTCAGAAATGAGTTCTCATTCTTCTCCTCCGGTGCAACCGTCTGATAATTACCTTTCTCGTCTGCTTTGCTGACCACTCCCAAACCCTCCTTGGGGTCGTTCTTGTTATGTACCAGCAGAAGCTCGTCAATTTGTTCCACATAAGGCTTTTCCGGTTTCTTTGTCCGGCCTTGCCTTTTTTCCTTGTCAGGACTGTTTTCTTGTGCCATAATCTTTTGTTTTGAGTGACTACTTGATTTGTTTTACAGTCCAAATGTAAGATGATAAATTGAGTAAGCATTTGATTTACAAACGGATGGCGTTAGATGTCATCAGGTGTCATCAGATGTCATATCGGAGATAGGAAAGAACGTAGAACAGAGGAAAAAAGAAAGAAAAGAAAAAAGAATTGGATGTAGGAGTAAAAGCATAGCGAAGCCACCTGACTATGCAGATTGGAGGGAGCTGAAATCCCTGTCTTATTTCGGGATTTGATAAACAGGCTATATTTTGTTATTTGGGAAAGTGGATTTTCACAGTATTAATGAGGCCATATATGGAATATAAGGATAGCCGCCTTTGGTTTACGGCTATGCGTCACGTCGGTCGCAGTTAATCCCTGTAATCTTTCCTTTAATTCTAATCCGTTTGCCGCCGCATTCTTTTTCAGGTGAATTTTCATGGCGTAAGCCATAAGGAAAATTCTCCTGAAAAAAGGAATAAATGCGGCTGGCAAATTAGGATTGGGATTTATCTTTGATGGAAGGGATAACTGAGATATTAGTACTATTGTGCAATATAGTTTTTCACAAAAAATATATTTTGCACTGAGCCTTTTTAATATTTGTATTCTTATAATTGTTAATTTATTTTACATGTTAAATATACTTTGGGTTATAGTTTAATGGTAAAGAGATTGTAAATGAGGTTTCATGAAAAGGTTGAGATTTTACAGATAACTCCCCACCATGCATACGTATAATTTGTCTGGAAAGACTTAGCCCTATACCCGTTCCATCCTTTTTTGTTGTAAAAAAAGGAATAAAAATATCTTCAAGCAAATTAGATGGGATACCAGAACCATTGTCTGTTATTTTTATAAATAGAATCATTTCTTGAATATATACTTTAATGTGTATTTCTCTTTCAGATTGCTCTGTTAGCGCTTGTATGGAGTTTTTTAATAGATTTATTAAAACTTGCGATAACATATTTTCATCTGCATAAATTTGTATTTGCGGTTGAAAAAAGTCTGTAGAAAACCTTATCTGTTGTTGCTGTAAAATTTCTTGATATAATATCTGAATGTTTTCTATCAAATCTGTTAAGGAGAAATATTTAAATTCAGGTTGCTTTAATCCTGAATATTGTCTATATGATTCTGTAAAATAAATCAAATTTTGTCCTTGGCTTTTAATGGTCTCTAATCCACGTATTGTTTTTTCAATAGTAAGTTCTGTAATATCTTTTGTACTTTTTGAAACGTGTTTAATCTGAAAATAAGAAAGAAGGGTTTCTGAGAGTGAGACAATTGGAGTGATAGAATTCATTATTTCATGGGTTAATACTCGCATAAGTTTTTCCCAAGATTCATATTCTTTTTGATGTAATTTACGCTCGAACTCGATCTTTTTATGTTCTGACATTAAAGTATATACTCTATTAAAAGATGCATATAAATATCGTTGTTCTTTGGATCCAATATTTTCTGGAAAGTAAAGCATGGATTCATTATCTTCTATAGAATCAAAAAAAAATTTCATTTTCCGATTATAAGAATTCAGGTAATAAACAAGTCTTCCAATAAGGCCAAAAGCTATTAGAATCGTAATTGTTCCTAGTATTATAGCTTTTCTTGAAATAATACCTACAAGTCCAAGTCCAAGTGTAAAGACTATGAGTAATACAAATAAAAGGATGTGTATGTATAAACGAGTGCTAAACATTTAATTAAAAATTGAAACGTGTTAATTTGTTATATAATGTTTGTCTACTGATACCTAATTGTTCTGCAGTTGCTGTTAAATTTCCTGAATTTTGAGATATAGCTGCTAAAATAGCTTTTCTTTCTACTTCTTTTAAATTCAATACTTCGGTAAATTTTTACCGATAAATTAAAATTAAACATAGAATCGGCATAATCCGGTTCAAAATTATATTCAAGAGATCATTGAAATAC
>URWP01000154.1 GCA_900551645.1 uncultured Bacteroides sp. | reverse complement strand
CGATAAACTTTATATAGAAGGAAAAATCAGAAGCCGTTCGTATGACGACCAGAATGGGGTGAAACGGTATGTAGTGGAAATCTTCGGTGATAATATGGAGATGCTGACCCGTGCGGCACAGCAACCTGCCGGTCAGCCGGTTGCTCCACAGTCTGCTGCAACCCAGCCGTCTGTCGCCCAGTCTGTAGCATCCGAATCGGATGATTTGCCTTTTTAAGAAACAGATGTTTAACTAAAATTATTTTCCTTGGACCCGGACTCGTATTTATGCCGCTTGGCGGATTTATGTGACGGAGTAACCGTCATGCCTCCTTCTGTGGGGGCCATCATTGCATTGTGTTTGGTAGTAGTTCTGCTTTACGCTTCTGGATTTGTGTCTGCTTCGGAGATTGCTTTTTTTTCACTGTCTCCGTCTGACCTTAATTCCATTGAAGAGGAGGAACATCGTTCCGATAAGAAAATCAAGGCGTTGCTGAATGATTCGGAACGTTTGTTGGCTACCATCCTTATTTCGAACAATTTTGTGAATGTGACCATTATCATGCTTTGTAATTACTTCTTTGAGGAAGTTGTTGATTTTGGTTCCGCACAGATTCTGGAATTTCTGGTCATTACTGTCCTGCTTACTTTCTTGCTGCTGCTTTTCGGTGAAATTATGCCGAAAATCTTTTCTGCCCAGCATACTTTGGCTTTTTGTAGAAAGTCTGCGCCGGTCATTTATGTGTTGCGTTCTGTTTTCCGTCCTGTTTCTTCATTATTGATGAAATCTGGTTTCATTGTCAATAAACTGGCTCAACGGAAAAAGAAAGTTTCCAATATTTCTGTCGATGAATTGTCTCATGCATTGGAGCTGACTGATAAGAATGAAATATCTGAAGAAAGTAATATGTTGGAAGGAATTATCCGTTTCGGTGGCGAGACAGCAAAAGAGGTGATGACTTCGAGATTGGATATGGTTGATCTTTCGATAGATACTTCTTATCCGGATGTCTTGAAATGTATCGTAGAGAATGCTTATTCTCGTATTCCGGTATACGAAGACTCACGCGACAATATCAAAGGTATTCTTTATATCAAAGATTTGCTGCCTTATTTGGATAAAGGGCCCGATTTTAAATGGCAGAATCTTATCCGGCCGGCATTTTTTGTTCCAGAGACCAAAATGATAGATGACCTGCTTCGTGATTTCCAGACGAATAAGGTACATATCGCTATTGTCGTAGATGAATTTGGAGGAACTTCCGGTATGATTACCATGGAAGATATCATTGAAGAAATAGTGGGCGAAATCAATGACGAATATGATGATGAGGAACGGACGTATGTGCGTTTGTCTGAGAATACTTATGTATTTGAAGCCAAGACACTGTTATCCGATTTCTATAAAATCATGAAGATTAATCCGGATGATTTTTCCGAAGCGGCGGGAGATGCTGATACACTTGCCGGGCTGTTGCTGGAACTGAAAGGCGAGTTCCCGGCACTGCATGAGGTGCTTACGTATGGGAATTATCGTTTCGAGGTATTGGAAATGGATGCACGCCGTATCTTGAAAATAAAGGTCATTGTGGTCCCTGAGGAATCACTACCGGCTGAAGAAGTAAAGAAAGAAGTGTAAATATGCCTATCTGGAAGCAATGGTCGTCTGAAGGGGCCTTATGGGGTATTTGGAAAATAACAGAATCTCCGGAAGAACTCCGTGCGATGCTGGTGAGTGATTTACCCTATCAGACTGAAATGGAAGCCCTGAAATCGCCTTCACGTAAGCTGGAATATCTGGCTGTACGTGTGTTGTTGAAGGTCTTGGTAGCAGGCGAGGAACTTGCTATCGCTCATCTGCCGTCGGGGCAACCTTATCTGCCGGGTGATTTCCGACGGATTTCTATTTCACATACCAGAGGATATGCGGCAGTGGGCATTCATTCTTCTGCCTTGCCGGGAATAGATATTGAACAAGTGGCGGAACGAGTGTTGAAAGTCACCTCCCGGTTTATCCGTCCGGATGAATTCCTGGAGAGGGAAGACTTATCGCCGGAGCGGCAGTTGGAAGGAGCGTTGCTGTATTGGTCGGGTAAAGAGACCCTGTTCAAGTTGTTGGAGACCGATGAGGTCGATTTCTTGGCCCATTTGCAGATATTACCTTTCCTGCCCCAAGTATCCGGTACGATGCATGCCCGGGAGTATCGGACAGGTATGAACCGGAGTTTTGACTTATCGTATCTGGTTACTTCGGATTTTGTCTGTACATGGGGCGTAAAGTGAGAAGGCTTCTGTTAGCCTTCTTTGTGTTTCTGAAGGGTGAAGATAAATTCCAGACCTCCTTGTGGAGCTTTTTTAGCGAAGATAGTTCCTCCGTGGAACAAAACAGCATTCTTCACTATGGCCAATCCCAATCCTGTACCACCCAATTTGCGGGAACGTCCTTTATCGACCCGGTAGAAGCGTTCGAACAGGCGGTTCAAATGTGTTTCGGCTACACCGACTCCGTTGTCCGAGTAACTGAAATAATAATATCTGTCGTCTTCGCGGAAACAGTTGATGGTAATCTGTACTCCGGTACCGGCATATGCGATAGTATTGTCGGTAAGATTCCGGAAAATGGAATAAACCAATGAATGATTTCCGACCAGTATCAGGCGCGGCGGTAATAGGTTGATGACACGAATCTGTTTCTCTTCGAGTCCTAAAGCTACCTCGTTGAGCATGTCTTTTACAATTTTGCTGAGGTCAATACTTTCCCGTTCCACCATATCTGGGGCTTCGTCCATACGGGTCAGTACGGAAATATCCCGGAGTAAGGTTGTCAACCGGTTACTTTGGGCATAACTTCTTTCAAGGAACGTATGCATGTTTTCCGGGGAAATGTTCGGGTTGCTAAGTATTGTTTCCAAGTATCCTTGAATACTGCTCACTGGGGTCTTCAGTTCGTGGGCAATGTTTTGGGTCAGCTGTCGTTTCAGACGTGCCTGTTCTTCTTCCTGGGTTACATCGTTGATGGAGATTTCGAAAGAAAGGTCTTGAAAAAGGATGCACTCCAAAGAAAAGACTCTTCCGTTTTTACTGATGTGTAATGATGTCCGCTTTTCTTCCTTGCTGTAATTACTTTGATTCTTTTGTAGGAAGTCAACAAACGGCTTGATTTCCGGTATAGAGAATATATCGTTGGTTGATCGCAGATTCTGGTCGGATATGTTATTGAAATATTGGGTGAACAAGTCGTTTACCAGGATTTCCTTCCGTTCTTGGGTAAAGACTCCCAACCCTTCATGTGAGGTACGTAAGTGAGAAATCAATTTTTCTCGTTCAATATAAAGGGCTTCTTTGGCTCTATGAAGTCTTTTATAGATTTTGATGATATGTTGTGAGATTTCTCCCAACTCATTTTTGGGAAAGGTCTGTAGAATTTCCATGTCTATCGGTTCGTTCCGGTCTGCTTTCATGGCAAACTGCTGTAGCTTGGTGATAGACATGCCTAACTTGTTGGTGAAGCGGTAGAAAATAACAGCCAGAATCAGGCTGACTACCAAAGTAAACCAGATATAGTTGGAATCTGCTTTCAAGTGTTCAGTCAGACTGAGATTATAAGGAAGTGCCGAGCGGATAATTAATCGGTGTGATGGGAAATAATGAGCCGAATAGAAATATTCTTCTCCCTGGATACTCTCTGAACGTCGGCTGATGGCATAACCACTTCCTTGTATCAGGGCGCTCTGTATTTCTTTACGGGAAGCATGATTGGCAAAATGTTCCCATTTGTCACTGGAGTTGTCATAAATAACTTTTCCATCCGGTTGGATAATAGTGACACGCAGGTTGGGAATCAAATGTCTTTCTACATATTTCTGTAGCGAGTCCATGTCCAGTTTTCCACTGTCAGTCAGGTAATCATATAACTGGATGTTGTAGTTCTGTAGCTGGGTATTAAGCAGTTCTGTCTTGAATGATTTTTCCCGTTGATATTGGAAAATCATGAAACACGCTGCAAAAGCGATGAACAGTAGAATTACAGAGATGAACAGCCGTTGGCTGAACGACAGGATACGGAATGTCAGTTTGGTCATGGTACAGTTCTCCTCCTTTTATTCGCACTCGAAACAGTATCCATATCCCAGGCGGGTAACGATATACTTTCCGTAATTGCCAATTTTTTTACGCAGACGAGTAATGTTTACGTCAATGGTGCGGTCTAGTACGTAAACTTCGTCATGCCATACCTTGGTAAGGATATCTTCACGAGAGAAAACACGTCCTTGGTTTTGCAAAAGTAGCAGCAGAATTTCAAATTCTTTTTTGGTGAGCGGAATTTCGGTATCATCGATGGTAACCTTTTTCTTGGGAATATCGATAACCAATCCTTTATATTGTAGCTGTTCTGGTTCTTTCTGTACAGTGTTGGTACGGCGGAGAACAGCCTTCACGCGTACGATAACTTCACGCAGTGAAAAGGGCTTGGATATATAATCGTCTGCTCCTAGATTGAAACCCGTGACGGTGTCGTTTTCTGTATCTTTGGCCGTAATGAAAATGATGGGAATTCCTGCTGTGTCTTTGTTCTTTTTCAGCATGCTGGCCATCTTGAATCCAGATATTTCGCCCATCATGACATCCAGTAACAACAGATTGTAGGAGGTCAAATCCAACTTCAATGCTTCTTCTGCCGAATTGGCTGTATCTACTATATAGCCCTCCATTTCGAGATTGAATTTCAGAATCTCGCACAAATCTTCTTCATCATCTACCACTAAAATACGATAATCATTCATACTCATCCTTTTTATAAGTTACAAAAGTAACGGATTTATTTTCTTTTTGCAAAGGTGAGCATCGTTTGTTTCTCTCTTATGAAATAGATGTTACAATGCCGTTACAATTCAGGACGTGTAAATTCTCCGGCCAGACAACGGGCCATTTCATTGCGTACTTCGCGTGTACTAAGTTTGTGGCCTAACAGGAACATCAGTTTGGTAAGTACACTTTCTACCGTAGCATCGTAACCACTGATGACTCCGGCATCCAGCAGGTGAAGTCCGGTTTCGTAGCGGGCCATTTCCACCATACCTGTCTGACACTGGGAAATGTTGATGATGATGATTCCTCGAGAGGTTGCGTCTTTCAGAAGTTGGATAAACCAAGGCTTTTGAGGAGCGTTCCCTGAACCGTAGGTTTTCAGAACGACTGCTTTCAGTCCGGGCGTTTCCAATACATTGCGGATGATATTCTCCTGAATGCCTGGAAACAAGGTAAGGATGATGACATTCGTATCAAATACATAGTGGGCATGCAACGGCAGTTTAGGGTCAACTTTCCGGATGCGGTCATATTCATATTTAATATGAATGCCTGCTGTGGCTAATGCCGGATAGTTATAGGAACGGAAAGCATTGAAATTTTCGGCATTGATTTTTGTGGTACGGTTTCCACGTAGCAGATGATTCTCAAAAAAGATGCATACTTCTGGTACAACCGCTGTTCCATCCGGATGTCTGGCTGCAGCTATTTCAATGGAAGTAATCAGGTTTTCCTTCCCGTCAGTTCTCAAAACTCCGATGGGAAGTTGGCTTCCGGTCAGGATAACGGGTTTAGCCAGATTCTCCAGCATGAAACTCAGCGCGGAGGCGGTATAGGCCATGGTATCTGTTCCATGAAGGATGACAAAACCATCAAAACTGTCATAATTATACTGGATGATTTTTACCAGTTTCGACCATAAAGCAGGTTCCATATCGGAGGAATCAATCGGCGAACTGAACTGATAGACCGAAATCCGGCAGTTGAAACGTTTCAGCTCGGGTACATTTTCTTGTAGCTGATTGAAATTAAAGGCCTCTAAAGCACCTGTTTCTGGGTTTTCAATCATACCGATAGTTCCTCCGGTATATATCAACAAAACGGAAGGATAGTCTGATTTTATCATAATACACGCTGAATTTTGCCACAAAGATAGTAATCTTTGCTTTTATATGCAATTCGAACCTTGTTAAAATGACAAAATGGTTATTTTAGGGCTTCCAACAGTCTGTCTACTGCTTTCTCGGCATCTCCTTGTTCTTCTTCCAATAAAGTCACAAACTTGCTTCCGATAATGCATCCGGCTGCGTGCGATGTTGCGGCTTCGTATGTTTGTCGGTTGGAGATACCGAACCCAATCATCCGTGGATGTTGTAGATTCATGGATTCGATGCGTCTGAAATAAGCTTGTTTCTGTTCGTTGAAATCTTTTTGGGTTCCCGTAATAGCTGCCGAAGAAACCATATAGATAAAGCCATCTGTATGCCGGTCAATTTGCCGGATTCGTTCTTCGCTGGTTTCAGGAGTGATTAACATGATGATTTTAATATCGTATTTTTCGGCAATCGGACGATATTCAAGTTGATAGTCTTTAAACGGCAAGTCAGGGATAATTACACCGTCGATTCCGCATGTCTGACAATCTTGACAAAAATGTTCGAATCCGTATTGCATAATCGGATTCAGATACCCCATAAATACCAGTGGAATCCGGACATTCTTACGGATATCTTTCAGTTGTTCCATCAGTCGTTTTAAAGTCATGCCGTTTCGGAGTGCCTTAGTAGCTGCATCTTGAATGACGGGACCGTCTGCCATCGGGTCACTGAACGGGATTCCGATTTCTATCATATCGATGCCTTTCTTTTCCAAAGTACGGATAACTTTGGCTGTTCCTTCTAAAGTCGGGGTTCCAGCGCAGAAATACAAGGAGAGGACAGGTGTTTTCTTTTCGTTGAATAATTGGTTGATACGGTTCATGGTTGTAATGTTTTGAATTGTTTAATAAATGTTTTTAATGCTGTGGCATCTTTATAGGCA
>URWP01000153.1 GCA_900551645.1 uncultured Bacteroides sp. | reverse complement strand
CTTGAGGCCCCGGATTCCGCAAGGATGTCCGGGGCTTTTTTATACCCTGACGGAAAGGAGGCTGCCGTAAGACTAGAGAGATTTATTTTTAAGCATAAATTTTAGCCTGCCTGAACAGAAAGTTTCCGTCCTTTACTACTTCTTTTAAGGTGAAATATATTCTTTCATCAGAAAGCTCTCTTTGCTAAAATATTGTCTTTTTTGTGAAATCGTGATACCGATAATCGGGTTAGTATTCGTAATTACATAATAATTGTGTCATTGATATCTGATAGAGACTTTGTGACTTTTTATTCTGCTTAATCTCAACTTAATCTTTTGTTCTTTTGTTAGAAAATTCGTTATATTTGCGTGATTAAGAATTTAAATAGATTGAATGAAAGAATTTGTAATTTCTGAAGCACAGACTGAGAAGGCTGTGCTGGTGGGTCTGATAACCCAAACCCAAGATGAACGTAAAACGAACGAGTATCTGGATGAACTGGCTTTTCTGGCAGAAACAGCCGGGGCAGAAGTCGTAAAACGGTTTACGCAGAAGCTGGATACACCTAATTCGGTAACGTATGTAGGTAAAGGGAAGTTGCAGGAAATCAAGGAATACTTGGAATTGCAGAATGAATCGGAAGAGACTGAAATAGGTATGGTCATTTTCGATGATGAACTTTCTGCCAAACAGATACGAAATATTGAAGGTGAACTGAAGGTGAAGATATTGGACCGTACTTCGTTGATTTTGGATATTTTTGCCATGCGCGCTCAGACTGCTAATGCTAAGACGCAGGTGGAACTGGCTCAATACAAATACATGTTGCCTCGTCTGCAACGTTTGTGGACACACTTGGAACGACAGGGAGGTGGTTCCGGTGCCGGTGGAGGAAAAGGTTCGGTGGGATTGCGTGGTCCGGGTGAAACTCAGTTGGAAATGGACCGTCGTATCATTCTGAACCGTATGTCATTACTGAAACAGCGTTTGGCTGAAATTGATACGCAGAAATCTACCCAGCGAAAGAACCGTGGACGCTTGATTCGTGTGGCTTTGGTGGGTTACACAAACGTAGGTAAGTCTACATTAATGAATCTTTTAGCCAAGAGTGAGGTATTTGCAGAGAACAAGCTTTTTGCTACCTTAGATACTACAGTACGTAAGGTGATTATAGAGAATCTGCCTTTCTTGTTGTCTGATACAGTAGGATTTATCCGTAAACTTCCTACAGATCTGGTGGAATCTTTCAAATCGACGTTGGATGAAGTACGTGAAGCGGATTTGTTGGTGCATGTAGTGGATATATCTCATCCGGATTTTGAAGAACAGATTCAGATTGTGGACAAAACCATCGCTGATTTAGGTGCGGCAGGGAAACCGACCATGATTATTTTCAATAAGATTGATGCTTATACCTATGTTCAAAAGGCTGAGGATGATCTGACTCCGAAAACCAAGGAAAATATTACCTTAGAAGAATTGATGAATACTTGGATGGCTAAATTGAATGATAATTGTATCTTCATTTCAGCCAAAAACAAGGTGAATATTGAAGAATTAAGAGAACGTTTATATAAGAAGGTAAAGGAACTTCATGTACAGAAATATCCGTACAATGATTTTCTGTATCAATCTTACGAAGAAGAACAATAGTATTATGACAACAACTTATCGTTTACTGACTCCGGCTGAGATTGCTCAGCTGGAAAAGCAACTTTGTGTAGCTGATTCATGGGAGAATGTACAGGTAGCTGAGAATTTTACGCCTGTTCATGTTCACTATACCCGTTTTTCCGGTAACATCCGTTTAGGAGTGTTTGAAAAAGAATTTCAATTGCCGGGGGGAATAAGTAAACATGCCGGTTTGTGCCGTGTGACCTTACACAATGTGACCGTAGGCGATAACTGCTGTATTGAGAATGTAAAGAATTATATTGCCAATTATACAATTGGTCATGATACATTCATTGAGAATGTAGACATTATCCTGGTAGATAGAGAAAACAGTTTCGGGAATGGTGTGGAAGTTTCTGTGTTGAATGAAACGGGAGGACGTGAGGTGATGATTCATGACTGTCTTTCGGCACACGAGGCTTATATCATGGCATTGTACAGACATCGTCCGCAACTGATTGAGCGTATGAAGGAAATTGTACAGGCTTATGTGAAGGAACGTACTTCGGATAGAGGGCAGATAGGTAGCCATGTTACCATCGTGGATGCTGGCTATATCAAGAATGTCTTTGTTGGGGATTATTGCCAGATAGAAGGTACCAGCCGCTTGAAAAACGGAAGTATCAACAGTAACGAGTATGATCCGATACATGTAGGTGTAGGTGTCATTTGTGATGACTTCATTATTTCCAGCGGTTCGAATGTGGAAGACGGTACGATGCTGTCCCGTTGTTTTGTGGGACAGGCTTGTCACATGGGACATAATTACTCGGCTTCTGATTCTTTGTTCTTCAGCAATTGTCAGGAGGAGAACGGCGAGGCTTGTGCTATTTTTGCCGGACCTTTTACGGTGACACACCATAAATCTACTTTGCTGATAGCCGGAATGTTCTCGTTCATGAATGCCGGTTCCGGTTCGAATCAGAGTAACCATATGTATAAGTTAGGGCCGATTCATCAAGGTGCTTTGGAGCGAGGGGCCAAGACTACTTCTGATTCTTACCTGTTGTGGCCGGCACGTATCGGTGCATTTTCTTTGGTGATGGGCCGACATGTGAAACATCCGGATACGTCTAATCTGCCTTTTTCTTATCTGATAGAAGAAAAAAATACCACTTATCTGGCACCAGGAGTGAATCTGCGTAGTGTAGGTACTATCCGTGATGCTCAGAAGTGGCCGAAGCGAGATAAGCGCAAGGATCCGGACAGGTTGGACCAGATTAATTATAATCTTTTGAGTCCTTATACCATCCAGAAGATGATGACGGGGCGTGCAATTCTGAAGAATTTATCCAGAGTATCGGGAGAAACCTCAGAAATCTATTCCTACCAAAGCGCGAAAATCCGGAATTCTGCCTTAAATAAAGGAGTGAGACTCTATGAAATGGCAGTCCATAAGTTTTTGGGGAATTCGATTATCAAACGATTGGAGAACCTTCATTTTTCCAGTGACGAGGAAATTCGGGCTCGTTTGCAGCCGGATACTCCAATTGGAAGCGGAGAGTGGGTAGATGTTTCCGGGCTGATTGCTCCTAAAAGTGAAGTGGAACGTCTGATGCAGGAAATCGAGACAGGGAGTCTGACTACGGTTACGGAGATACACAGGCAGTTTACTGAGATGCATCGGAATTATTATACGTATGAGTGGACGTGGGCATATGAGAAAATGTTGGATTTTTATCAGTTGGATGCGTCCCGGATAACAGCAGAAGATATCGTCTCGATTGTGAAGCAATGGCAGCAATCAGTTGTTGATTTGGATAAAATGTTGTATGAAGATGCCCGTAAAGAGTTCTCGTTGAGTTCGATGACCGGATTCGGAGCCGACGGAACCCGAAGGGAACAGGAACTTGATTTTGAACAGGTGCGTGGCGCTTTCGAAAGTAATCCGTTTGTTACGGCTGTGTTGGAACATATCCGCGTAAAAACTGAATTGGGAAATGAACTGATAGCTCGATTGGATAATCTGTTATAAAGATAAAGGAGGATGTAATGAGAAGTTTGTGGGTGTTTTGTTTCGTTTGGTTGCTGTGTATAAGTGTAGAAGCTGCTGTGTCTGAACGGAGAGAAGTGGAGCATCCGTGCTTTATTGCAACGAATACATCGAAGATTGAAATCCGGAAAATCATCTTGACCGATGCCCATACTCAGGTAGATGCTGTGATGTATGGAAATCCCGGTGAACCACTGGTACTTTCTTCGAATACGTTTCTGATGGCTGGAAATGCTTCGTTCCGGTTACGTGAGACCGATAAGGTTTCTATTGATGGTTTGACTGAACCCGATGTGATTCCGGCATCCGGACATAGCTATGTGACTTTATCTTTCGAACCTGTTCCTCGTGATACCCATGAAATTAACTTTGTAGAAAAGGATTTCAATTGGAAAATCTGGGGTATTCAGTTGGTAGACAAAGAACCTTACGTGTATCTGCCCAGTTTCCTGGAAAATCAGTCTTTTGTCGCCGATACTGAACTTCCGACGCCTGCATTGAAAGTCGGAAGGAACATAATTAACGGTTATCTGTTAGGGTATGATCCTTCTATGGAAATTGAAATGACTCTTCATCCTGCTGACTGGATGTTTCCGGATACTTGGACAAAGCCGGTAAAAATTTTGCCGGACGGTGCTTTCCATATCGAAACGAATCTGTTGACTGGGACTCCTGCACGTTTACAAGTTAATGGAGCTTTTTTGAATCTTCTTATGTTACCGGGAGAGGAGATGATGGTATATATCCATTTGCCACGGCTCAGTATGTCTGCTTCGGGTTTGTTGAAGAAAACGTTCCGTAACCGGCAGAAAGCATGGTATACGGGAAGCTGTGAAGCATTGAATACTGAACTGGCTACGTGGGGATATCCGTTGGAGGTGGAAGAGTTCCTGACTCCGGATGAACGGAAAGAAATGAAGGAGATGCCTGTCGAAGATTATCAGGTATCACTTGTTTCACGGGTAGATAAAAAGAAAAACGCATTGATGCACGATAAGAAGGTGAGTCAGGTGTTCCGGAACTATGTGATGACCAACTGGGATATTGACTTCTGCCGTTTGTTGGCTCAACGTGGTATAGTACCTGATGAATCTGACGGTTCTTTGGGTTGGTATGGCTATCGATATGCCGATTATCAGGATGCCGTAAGTAAGTTACGTGAGCCTTCTCAGTTATGGAAGGATGTAACTACAGCTCGTGCGGTTATTTACAGTTGTATGGATAAGAAAGGGCTGACATCGGTAGATAAAAAAAAGTTGGAGAAGATACAGATATCTGAAGTACGGGATTTTACTTCTGAAAAAATAAAGCAAGTAGAAATACTTGTGGCCCGTGAAAAGGCGATGAAAGGGCATGTGGTAGAGTACTTGGATACTTTAGTGCAAGGAGCTGATATACTGCCTGCTATTCTTTCGGCACATCGTGGACAGGCTGTTCTGTTGGATTTTTGGGCAACTTGGTGTGGACCGTGTAAGAAGAGTTTCACTGCTATGCGTCCATTGAAGGAAAGTCTGTCAGGAAAAGATATTGTTTATATTTATTTGACAGGACCTACTTCACCGGAACTGGTCTGGCGTGGTGCTGTTTCCGGAATGAATGGTGTTCATTACCGGTTATCGAAACCGCAGTGGGACTATCTGTGTAAATCTTATGGCATTACAGGAATTCCCGGGTATCTGGTTATCGGTTATGACGGTAAATTGTTGGCCCGCTATGTCGGTTTTCCGGGAGTGGATGTGCTTCGTAAAGATTTGTTGCGTGCCATGGGACAGTAAGCAGGTATTGGAAAAGATTTTTACGCTAATTAAGGAAAAAATTCAATATTACTTTGTACCTTTGCTTTCAAACGATAACTAACATTTTAAAACATTCAATTATGGCAACACCTGAATTCAAGTATCAGCCGATGTTCGAACACGGAAAAGATACTACTGAATACTATCTGCTTACCAAAGATTATGTCTCTGTAAGCGAGTTTGAAGGAAAACCTATCCTGAAAATTGAGAAAGAAGGTCTGACAGCGATGGCCAATGCGGCTTTCCGCGATGTTTCATTCATGTTGCGCCGTTCTCACAACGAACAGGTTGCTAAGATTCTGAGTGACCCGGAAGCTAGTGACAACGATAAGTATGTAGCCTTGACTTTCTTGCGTAATGCAGAAGTGGCAGCCAAAGGTGTTCTTCCTTTCTGTCAGGATACAGGTACCGCTATTATCCACGGTGAAAAAGGTCAGCAGGTATGGACCGGATATTGTGATGAAGAAGCCTTGTCACTGGGTGTTTACAAGACATATACCGAAGAGAATCTGCGTTATTCACAGAATGCTCCGTTGACCATGTACGAAGAAGTCAACACCCGTTGTAACCTGCCTGCTCAGATTGATATCGAAGCTACTCAGGGTATGGAGTATGAATTTCTTTGTGTGACAAAGGGTGGTGGTTCTGCCAATAAGACTTATCTGTATCAGGAAACCAAGGCAATCCTGAATCCGGCTACACTGGTTCCGTTCCTGGTAGAAAAGATGAAGACACTGGGTACTGCTGCTTGTCCTCCTTATCATATTGCTTTCGTAATCGGTGGTACTTCAGCCGAGAAGAACCTGTTGACCGTGAAACTGGCTTCTACTCGTTTCTATGACAATCTGCCGACTACCGGTAACGAATACGGTCGTGCATTCCGCGATGTAGAATTGGAAAAACAGGTTCTTGAAGAAGCTCACCGCATTGGTCTGGGTGCACAGTTCGGTGGTAAATATTATGCTCACGATGTACGCATCATCCGTTTGCCTCGTCACGGTGCTTCTTGTCCTGTAGGTTTGGGAGTTTCTTGCTCTGCTGACCGTAACATCCGTTGTAAGATCAATAAAGACGGTATTTGGATTGAAAAACTGGACTCAAATCCGGGTGAACTGATTCCGGAAGAACTGCGTCAGGCTGGCGAAGGTAATGCAGTGAAGATTGATCTGAACCGTCCGATGCCGGAAATTTTGGCTGAACTGGATAAATATCCGGTAGCAACCCGTCTGTCTTTGAACGGAACCATCATTGTTGGCCGTGATATTGCTCACGCTAAGCTGAAAGAACGTCTGGACCGTGGTGAAGACCTGCCTCAGTATATTAAAGATCATCCGATTTATTACGCTGGTCCTGCCAAGACTCCGCAGGGAATGGCTTGCGGTTCTATGGGCCCGACTACTG
>URWP01000152.1 GCA_900551645.1 uncultured Bacteroides sp. | reverse complement strand
AACGGACGTTCGCTAGGTACGCCTTCCAATACGATGGGTTGTAAATCGAGTTCCATAATGAAAGGTATTTATAGTTTTACATGATGTTTTTGATTCTTTTCAAGGCTTCGGCCAGTCTGTTTTCTTTGGCACAAAGCGAGATACGGATGTAACGTTTTCCGTTACTGCCGAAGATGAACCCCGGTGTGATGAATACACGGGCTTCCTGAAGCACCTTTTCGGTCAGTTCTTCTACATCGGCATAGCTGTCTGGGATTCTTCCCCACAGGAACATACCTACCTGTTCCGGGTCGAAAGTACATCCCAAGGTAGTCATGATATCTTCAGCCAGTTTTCTCCGGCGGCTATATACCTGGATATTGGCTTCCTCGTGCCATTCTGTGCTGTTCTGATAAGCTTGGGCGGCTGCCAGCTGCATCGGACGGAATGTACCGGAGTCGATGTTACTTTTGATTTTCAGAATCCATTGAACGAAAGTGGCGTTGGTGGCAAGGAGGCCGACGCGCCATCCAGGCATATTGTGGCTTTTACTCATCGAATTGAATTCGATACAGCATTCTTTAGCTCCCGGGATGTTCAGAATACTGATAGGTTTCTTATTCAGGATGAAGCTGTACGGATTGTCATTGACGATGACTATGTTGTGTCGGCGGGCGAAATCCACCAGACGTTGGTACAGTTCCAGGGTAGCGTTGGCACCGGTCGGCATGTTCGGATAGTTGGTCCACATGATTTTTACCCAGCTCAGGTCCATTTGTTCCAGCTGTTCGAAATCGGGTTGCCAGTGGTTGGTTTCCTGCAGGTCGTAAGTCACGATTTCACTGCCTAAGATCCGGTTTAGTGAGGTGTAGGTGGGATATCCCGGATTCGGAACCAGTACCTGGTCACCCGGGTTTACCAGAGCCAGAGTGACGTGCAGGATACCTTCCTTCGAACCGATGAGCGGTTGGATTTCGGTAGCCGGGTCCAGGTCTACGTTATACCACCGTTTGTACCAGTCGGCCATGGCACGGCGGAGTTCCGGAATACCTACGGTAGGCTGGTAGCCATGTGCGTCGGCTTTCCGTGCATTTTCACACAATACCTCGATGGTTTGTGGAGAAGGCGGCATGTCCGGACTTCCGATACCCAGACTGATAACATCTTTTCCTTCAGCATTCATTCGTGCCACTTCTTTCAGTTTGCGGCTGAAGTAGTATTCGCTTACGCTTGCCAGACGGTCGGCAGGCTGTATGTTATAATGTTGATTCTCCTTCTGCATATTCTCCTAAAATTTTCAGTGCTTTAGTTAATGGGGTAACGGCATCGATGGCCTGTTTGTATCTCAAATAATCATTGAACATGATGTCTACGTAGAACAGGTATTCCCATTCACGGCCGATTATAGGCAATGACTGTATCTTGGTCAGGTTGATTTTATAGAATGAAAAGATAGACAGAACTTGCGAAAGACTTCCTTCACTATGTGGCAGCGAGAAAACCAGATTGACCTTATTGATTCTGGAACGGTCTTTCAGTTCGTCGGCCATCCAAGGGTCACAGACTACCAGGAAACGGGTGAAGTTATGCTTATTGGTTTCGATACCTTCCTGTAATATTTTCATGCCATAGAGTTCGGCAGCATATTTTGAGCAGATGGCCGCATGGCCTTTCAGTTGGTTCTTGCTGATATTCTCGGCACTTCCTGCCGTATCTTCTGTCTCTACTACTTTCAGTCCCGGATGTTGCTGGAGGAATTCTCGGCATTGTGCCAGTGCGACTGGGTGTGAATTGACTTCTGTCAAGTCATTCCAGTTTTCATCGGGCAGACACATGATGCTGTGGCTGATGCGGAGCTTGTGTTCTCCGATGATGGTGGCGCCGCTGTTGCGTAGCAGTTCGTAATTGTGCAGCAGACTGCCGGCGATGGTATTCTCGATGGCAATTACACCGATGACATTGCTGTCTTTCCGCATGTTCTCGAATACATCTTCGAACGTGTTGCAGCAAATCAGTTCAATTTCTTCGTCCTTGAAATACTTGTGGGCAGCAATATCGTGATACGACCCCAGTACTCCTTGAATGGCTATCTTCTTCATTGTGTTTTGGCTAAAAAAAAATCCCGTCTTCACTCGGAAGCGGGATTCGTTTATTTTCTATTCTATTATTCTATTCTCTTAATATACGCATGCGAACTCCCGCTTCACTTCATTGCTAAAGTAAAAGTAAAAGAAGTAAAAAAAGAAGTATGTCGCAAAAGTTCTCATTGTTTGTTATTTTGTTATTGTTTACGTTGCAAAAGTAATACTTTTCTTGAAAAAACAAGAGAATTATGAATTTTTTTTCTTGGATTTTTTAAATCGGGCTTGCTGGTGTTTCGAAATTGTGAAAATTTCCGTTGATAAGATTTTCTTTTTCCGGATCCAGACTGATGGCTTTCTTCATATCTTCTATTGAGCCTTTCTTGTCTCCTTTCAGCAGTCTGGCTCTTCCCCGTTCCTGATAGAGTCTGGCGTTTTCGGGCATCAGTTCGATGGCTTCGGTATAGTTTTCGATGGCAGCATCCAATTCTTTCAGTTCGATGTGTAGTTCTCCTTTTAGCAGGTAAGCGTTTTCATTGAAAGGGTTGTTTTCAAGTACTTGATTGAATGCTTCGAAGGCAGCATCCTTGTTTCCGAGGGCGGCTTGGATTTTACCTTTCAGTAATAGAGCGTCTTCATTATCCGGGTGAATGGTAAACACATGTTCTATGTCTTCCAAGGAATCGTTGGCCTGTCTCATGTCCCACAGGACTTCTGCCCGTAAGAGGTATGCTTCCAGATAATTTTCATTCAGAACAATGGCTTTGGTCAGCATGACAATGGCTTGGATGGGATTTTGCAATCCACGGTATGCCTGTGCGGCCATGTAATAGGATGTGGCATTCGTTTCATCCAGTTTGATGGCTTTCTGGCAGGCGATGTCCATACTTGTGTAGTCTGCCTGCAGATAGCATACCCGTGCCAAGGCCAGCAGGTTTTCCAGATGGTCAGGTTGTATCTCTACCAGTCTGTCCAATGTGGTACGGGCATCGTCGGTAGCATCCGTCTGAAGGTAGGCGTTAGCCAGTAACATCATGGTTTCCGGTTCTTCTTTCAGTCGGATAGCATTTTCGAAACATTTGATGGCATAGGGAAGCTGATGGATGTTACGGGCACGGATGCCGTCGTATTTCAGCGTATCGAAATTCTTTTCTTCTTGTGTGGCGGCTTGTTTCTCTTCGGATGATTTTCCGCCGAATAATGATGATAGTAGACCCATGATATGATGTAGTTATGTTGTTTTTCGGCCGACAAACTTACGGAAAATCTGCGGAAATACCGCATGAAACGGGAGAAATGCGGCTAGATGATTGATCTAGTACTGTTACGATGATGGGTGATGTCAGTTTAAAAAATAGCGAAAAGTAAGAGTGAAGAGGAATTATGAAGAAGACATATGGCTTCATTGTATCTTTGGCAAGGGGAATATTATTTCGGCAGTCCTGCACATGGATGAGCACACACCGCACATTCATGCCACTGTTGTACCGATAGTAACAGGAGAGCGCAAGAAAGCCAATACCGTGCGTCTGTGTGCTGACGATGTATTGACACGTGAGAAGCTGGTAACATATCACGACAGTTATGCAAAAGCAATGGAGAAATATGGCCTGCAACGTGGTGTGCGTGGCTCGGAAGCACGCCATACAACAACCGCCCAATACTACCGTGATTTGATACGGCAGACGGGTGAACTCGAAGCCAATGTACAACAGTTACAGACAGAGCAGCAACAGGCAGAACAACAGCTTGGCGAGGTAAGGCAGGAGGTCAAGTCAGAGAAACTGGAAGCAGCCAAGACGGAAGCGAAAGCCGCATTCGTGGCAAAGGTCGGTTCTATTTTCGGTGGTGGTAAACTGAAAGAGTTTGAACACAGGAATGAAGATCTGCAAAACCGCATAAAGGAACTTGAAGAAGAAGCCATACAACGAGAGGTACAACATGCCAAGCAGATACAGGAAATGAAAAATGCTTACGAACAGCAGCACCGAAAACTGTCGGAATTTACGGATTTTGTCAAACGCTACTTCCCCTATGTTGAAAAGCTAATGCCTACTATCAAGTTTTTGCGTAAAACTCTGAATTTTAGCGATGGGCTAATCAAAAAGCTGTGTATGTTTAAGGATGTCACCATTAAAGGTAAACTCTATTCTTCTGAATTCCGACAGCTCTTTAAGACTGATGGTTCGGTTTGTTCACTTAAAGAAACTTCGGATGGAACATTTGACCTCAAAATAGACGGCGTTTCACATGTAAGTTGGTTCAGACGCAAAAAAGACGAGTTTATGGAAGCATTGGGATTACCGACAAAAATGCAAAACAGAGGTATTAAGTTGTAAATCAAAATAAAGTCCGTGATAGTTGGTCACATATCACGGATTTTTTATACTTTTGTATTAGGATTGGGGCAACCCTTTCCAAGACATACGAGAAAAAAGAAGAAGCGTTATGCTCATCTTGTACTTGAAAACGTAGGAAATTTTCAAATTGGATACAAGGATAGCATAGTGGTTCTCACGCTATAGCGTGGGCTGCTATTGTTACACCCGTATCCGAGGTTTCCTACGACCTTCAAGTAAGAGTGTGGCATACAGTTCACGCTTTTAGTTGGATAATATATGAAACTTATAAACAAATGGAACAGATTAAGAAACTTCTATTTATTTTCGTGTTGATACTAGTCTCATCAGCACAAGAATTATCTGCACAGATATCTCCTACTAATGTGCAAGAATTGATGTCGTATTTTGAAAGCCATATCCAAAGCCTTGATCCAATAGAAGGTGTATATGATGTAAACATTGAGCAGTGGGGCGAAAATGCTTACCAAGAGTTTCCATCAGAAACAACAAACCTAACAATGTTAGTATACAAAAATGTGAACGGAGAATTTAAGGTTTTTAAAAATGACCAAGTAACAATAAAAAAGATAGGAAACACACCCGTATATAACTATAATCTATTTTGGAAAGGAAGTAATGTTACAGATTCGAAACGTTTTGTTCTAAAAGAAAGTACTTTTTTTGATGTCAAATACTCTATCCCAGACAGACAACTACGCTATGATATGGGACGTAATTATCAAGCAGGTTTTAAAGTACATTTTAAATGTTCATTTATAAAAACTTATCCTACTGTTGATATGTATGTAAATGACATTGAAGATGAAAATATTAAAAATCCTAAAGAGTGGTCTGGAACTGGATTTGCTTTAAACAATGGATATGTTGTAACGAACTATCATGTAATTGAAAATGCCAAATCAATATCCATTAAAGGAATAAAAGGAGACTTCACTCCTAAATATAATGCAATCATTATTGCTACTGATAAATACAATGACCTTGCATTATTACAGATTTCTGACAATAATTTTAAAGGTTTTGGTTCAATTCCCTATAATGTTAAAACATCTGTTTCTGATGTTGGCGAGGATGTCTTTGTTTTAGGTTATCCTTTGACTAGTACAATGGGAGATGAGATTAAATTAACAACAGGCGTCATAAGCTCAAAAACAGGATTTCAAGGTGATGTCTCCTTATATCAGATTTCAGCTCCTATTCAACCAGGCAATAGCGGTGGTCCTTTGTTTGACAACAAGGGAAATCTTATTGGTATTGTGAACGCCAAACACAAGGATGCAGAAAATGTAGGATATGCAATTAAAACGTCATATTTAAAAAATCTAATTGAAAGTTCAATATCTAATTCGATATTACCCAATAATAATCAAATAGCAGGACAACCATTAACTGGGAAAGTAAAAAATCTAAAGAATTATGTTTTTATGATTATATGTTCAAAATGATATATACGCAAATTTTTACTATAGGATTATTGCAATAGTTTATGTCCAACTCAACCAATAAGTTATTCAACAATCATACTTCTGATAATATTTTTCAGGAGTTTGAACAGAGATTTAGGTCTATATTATATCAGAAATACACTCATTTAAGTGCGTTGTGCATAGATTGTTACACCGTTTCTCAATACAAACTACAGGAAAATGTTCCTCTAATCGAAGGGCTAAGCAACGACACATTTGCATATTCTATTGATGTCAAATCTGATGGAGTTCAGCGTGCTGTATTTGTAGCAATTATTCTCTCTCCTGAACTATATGAGTTGTTTAATTTCACTGAGATGGAAAAGATGGCAGCAATTGCCCATGAAGTAGGTCACATAATTCATTATTTTAATGAAGCTTTAAGCACAGCTGGTACTATGATGATTGAAATAAAGGCTGATGAGGTTGCAGCCCAATTAGGTCTAGCAGAACCCTTAAAGTCTGTCCTTCATAAATTAAAATCATCAAAACGATATTCAAAAGAGCAATGCCAATTAATGGATTTAAGAATACAGATGTTGAATTATTACAATGTTTCTTGATTCACTTAAAATTCAATTTTAATCTCCGATTTTAAAGAAATAGTATTACCTTTGCATCAGAAAGAGTTATTTGAATGCAATTCATGACAGAACACTGCAAATGGCACAGTTGCCAAATCATTACCTCAAAATCGGGTAATTCTCCCAAAGCCCTTATTATAAGGAAATAAGAAAGCCATTACAAACTTACAGAAAATCTGCGGAAATACCGCATGAAACGGGAGAAATGACACGGGATGGAGTCTTCATGGAATACAGATTGAGTATGTTTCTATCTATTAGTTTATCAGGTTTATTTTTTCTGGGTGGAGATTTCTAAAGAAAACCCCAAGTTTGTTATGTCCATCGACTGAAAAACGTATATTTTTTGAATACAGAATGTATATTTTACGTAAGCATTCGAAGAAATGCACCTTTTACACTTTGAGGTTTGGTTGTAGCTTTGC
>URWP01000151.1 GCA_900551645.1 uncultured Bacteroides sp. | reverse complement strand
AGGTTGATAAGCATACCGCCGAAGAATAACAGGCATCCGCCGATGAAGGAAGGAGTGGTAAACCAGGCTTCCGTATAGATATCGGCATGCAGGTAGAACAGGTCATATCCTATCAGGAAAGCATTGATGACGTTGAACAGCACTCCCATGGCGGTAATGGCAATCGGCATCCGGCTTTTTCCTTTCATCAGCATGGGGAAAATGAACGAACGTTGGAAGTAGTGTAGTTCGAACAGAAGGAAGAAGGTCAACAATACCGCGGACGACTGGGCGGATGACTGAGCCCAGAAGAAAAGCATCATCAGGAAAGCCGGGCATTCCATGATGACCCATCCCACCTTGTTGGGAAGGCTGATTCCCCATTGCCGGCTCTGGAAAATACCGTATCCTGCCTTGACGAAGAAAAGTGCGATAAAGACAATGACCGCCAGTACAGGCATGGCATAAAGTAGTGTATGATACATTGTTTCTATCATAGCAATCTGTTTTTGAAGGTTGTTGTTCAGCCGCCAAATGTACGGATTTAATTTGGAATTACGGTCTCCTTTTTTATGGAATCAGTGTTCTGAATTTTCCATGATTTTCTTTGTGATACCTTTTTCAGTTATTTCCGGTTAATTTTTCTTCAGCAGGTTCACTTCTTTTTTATGGCAGCATTACAGGGATTTTCGGTTTCTGCTTTTTCTACGAACTGGGATGGAGAGGTACCGAATTGTTCCGTGAAATGTTTCCGCAAAGTTCGTGTGTCGCTATAACCGACCATTTCCGCTATTTCCTGTATAGAATACTTATGCTCCAGAATCAGGGTGGCGGCCTTACTCATACGGATACTACGAATCATGTCGATGGCACTCAGTGGAGTGACTTGCTTCAGTTTCCGGTAAAGGGTAGGCTGGCTCATGTGTAATTCATCGGCCAATTTCTTTACATTGAAACTTTCGTCCGATAGGTTGGTTTCTATCACGTGGATGACTTGTTGGACAAACGTATCTGTTTCTGATGTTTCGTCTGACGAAGAGCGGTTGTTCAACATCAGTGATTTGGTGTAGATGCGTTTCAACCGTTCCCGTTGGGTAATCAGGTTTTTTACCTTCGTGGCCAGAATTTCCGGGTTGAAGGGTTTCATGACATAATCGTCTACGCCTGTTTGTGTAGCTTCCAGTATATCGGTATCTTCGGCCTTGGCGGTCAGGATGATGATGGGAATATGGGTGGTCTGCGGATTTTCCTTGATTTCACGGCTACAGGAGATACCGTCTTTGACAGGCATCATCAGGTCGCAGATGATGAGAGTCGGCATGTGTTCTTTGGCCAGCTGTATTCCTTCTTCTCCGTTGCATGCTTCGAATATTTTGAAATCCTTTTCGAAGATGCTGGAGATGAAAGAGCGCATGTCTGTATTGTCTTCGATGATGAGCAGGCTTTGTTTGGCGGCAGGTTGGGCAACCTGAACTTTTCCGGATGTGTATTCCTGCCCCTGATTTTCCGGATACGATGTCCGGACAGGGGTTTCTTCCGGCAAATAAATGGATTTGTCGGCCTGGAAATGTGCCTTTCCTTCCGGAATGAGCAGGGTAAATGTAGAACCTTCTCCCGGTTTGCTTTGGAAGGTGACCGTACCGTGATGGAGTTCCATGGTGTGCTTGACGATATGCAGACCGATTCCTGTCTTGCTGGAGAATTGCGGTGTGTTCGGTCCTGTAATAAAAGAATCGAATATATGTTCCTGAAGTTCTTCGGGAATACCAACTCCGTTGTCGGTTACTTCGATACGGCAAAAAGGAGTATTATCTATTTCCACTTGCCGGATATGCATACTTACTTTCCCTTGTTTCTCTGTATATTTTAATGAGTTTGATACCAGATTCCGAAGGGCGGAAACTATCTTTTCCGTATCTATCCAGAGCATATACGGTTGCTGAGGTATATCCATGGTCAGCTGGATTTCTTTGCTGGCAGCCAATTCCTGGAAAGTCTGGCAGGTTTCTTTGGCCAATATGTTGATATCGGCTTTTGAGAGGCGGAGTTTTACCATTCCTGCTTCAATCTTCTGTACATATAATAGCTGGTCGACCAGGGTATGGAGGGATGTGCCGTTCCGGTAAATCAGACTTAATTTCTGGTACAATTCATCTTGTGGATTGATTTTGCCGAGTATTTCCTGTAGGGGAGAAAGAATCAGAGTCAGAGGAGTACGGAGTTCATGGGCGGTATTTGTAAAGAAGTTTTCACGTTCCATACGAATCTGTTTTTCTTTGTCCCGTTCCAGATGGGCGGCAAGAACTTCGTGTTTCAGCTCCATGACGCGTTTGAAACGTGCCTGTCTCAGCTTGAAATAGCGGACCATTCTGAAAATCAGTATCAGTATCATGGCTCCGATAATAAGCCGGAACCACCATGTTTCGCTCCAATGTGGTAATATGGTGATTTCCAGTTCTGTCAGAGGGCCTACCTGTTCGTTAGGATACATGTTCTGTATCTGAAAGGAATAAGTGTCCGGTTGCAGGTTGGTATATGAAACCTTCTGTTGGTTGTCGGTCACTATCCATTCGTGCTGATAAGGATAAAGGCGGTAACGTACTTTCTGATACTGGTTTGTATACGATAAGCTGTTGAATCCGAGTGAAAAGTTGCGGTTGTCGTGGTTGAGTCTGAGTGTACGTGTATGGTACAGGTTTTTCGTCAAGATGGTTTGTCCGTTAATACGTTCGCCTGTTTCTACCGCTTTATTCCCGATTTCCAAGGTGTGTATGGCAACCGGTTCGTCCGTTTGTATGTGGTCTATCTTTTCCGGACAGAAATAGGTCAGGTTTCGGTTATTTCCCCAGAACAGGTATTGGTTGTAGGCATAGACTGAGCTATTGCTTCCCGAAAGGAAATAATGATAGAACAGTTTCTGTTTCCGGCTATAACGTGATATGCAGGAATTAGAGCCTACCCAGATGTGTCCGTTCCGGTCCTGTAGCAAACATCCGATAAAATTATTGACCAGTCCGTTACGGGTGGTAAAGAAATCGGTTATGGTTTCGTTTTTGAGGTTCATGATGGCCAGTCCGGTGGTAGAACCGATGTATAATTCTCCATCGGAAGTGACCAGCAGGGAGCGTACGGAAGCATTCTGGAGCTTATAGGAAGCACCATAACCTAGCTGGATACGGTCTCCGGTTACTTTTCCCAATCCGTTATATTCTGTACCTAACCAGATATTTCCGTCGTAATCTTCTATCAGGCTTCTTACTACCAGGTTTTTTGACGGTTCATTGGCAACAGAAAGCCGGTGGCATTCCTGATTTTCCGGGTGGTAACACAACAGAGAACGGTCTGTCCCAATCCAGAAGTTTCCTTTCTTGTCTTTCAGAATACGCCAGATAGCTGCCTTGCTTTCCTTTCCATCCGGTAAGAGTATGATGTTCCGGCTTGGATGGCCGTTTAGTGGTTGAATGGTGATTTGTCCGTCCTGTCTGCCTACCCATATTTCCTGACGGGTAGTATCTTTATAAATGCAGAGTGCTGTGGTATGATTGTTTTCTACAGGGTTATCCAGATAGTCGAAGTCTGGTATTGAGGAAGAGATGGGAGCCTTGCTTTTCATCAATCCCTTGTGGTAAGTAGTCATCCAAAGGTATCCTTTGTTGTCTGTAGTGATTCCATTGATTTCATTGTGTCGGTTCTGGCGGAACTGATGGACGGCTTGCTGGCGTAGGTCCGAAACGAGTACTCCTCCTCCATAAGTACCCATCCATAAGATATTGTTTGCATCGCAATACGCACAGATCATACGTGGCTCTATGTGTTGGTTGGTCAGGCTCGCATTGTTGAAGATACTGATTTGAGGAGTGTCAAAGGTTCCGTCTTCAGAGGTGAGAAGGGTATAGCCGTTCCATGTAGGAAGCAATAGCCGCTGGTTACCGATGGGCACAATGGCATAGATATCCGTATGCGAAATATGCAGGTCTGGATTCTGAGTGTCGTAAGTGAAGTGTTCCAGTTGTTCTGCTTGTTCATTATAGCGTATCACTCCTTTCGAGATGGTACTTATCCACAGGTATTTTCCTTGTTTGAACAATTGGGTTACGCTTCCGGGCAGTTCTGGAATGGATATCTGTTTATCAATCCGGTCGGTCTGTAGGTTATACCGGATGAGATGAGCCTTGTTGTCTGTCAGGTACAGGGACGACAATTCTGGATAAAAGCTGTAGCAGGTTACGCTTCCTGTGGTAATGTCTTGTAGTTTTTTCCGTTTGAAAGTTTCGAACCGGAGTGACTTGATTTTTCCTTCGGCTGTTTTCTGGATATGAAGACGTCCGTGAAACAAGGCTTTATCGGTCAGTAACCAGCAGGTATTGTCATTGGTGGAATGAATCCCGCTTATCCGTGTATGCGGTTCGATATTCTCAATCGGTATAAACTCTTCCTGTTCCAGATTGAAGGCATATAGTTCTTCTTCGGTCAGAATTCCGATGCATTGTGGAGTAAGTTGATGGATAGACTCGATGTGATTGTTGGAATCTGTGATTGTAAAATTCTTGAAACTGCTTCCATTATAGATGCTGAAGCCGAAATCTGTTCCGAACCACATGAAACCGTCCGCATCACGGAAAATGCAATTCACCTTGTTGTCGGCCAGTCCGTTCTGGATGGTCAGGATACGGAAGTCCTCGTTAAAAAAAGAGTAGGCTTGTAAAGGGATTATCCAGCAGAGTATACCTGCCAGGATATAATATAATGAAGTAATGTGTCTTTTCATAGAGAGGTTTGGATTTTATACAAAGCAACGACTATTTTTTCAAAAAAACAATAGAAAAAACCGTTTTCAACGGGGTTTGAGGCAGATTGAATTAAATATGCATGAAAACTGAAAAGAACATGTATGCCTTCTGTGAGTCAGATTCGGTACTTTTGGGTAACGAAAAAATCTACTTGTTTAACTTAAAAATCTAACTGATGAAAAGATTATTTTCAATTTTCTTTTTTTTGCTGTCGGTGAGTTTTGTCTTTGCCCAGCAATTCAAGGTCTCCGGAAGTGTGACCGACCATAAGTCGGGTGAGCCCATTATCGGAGCCAGTGTTGTAGTGCAGAATACATCGAATGGTGTGATTACTGATTTGGACGGCCGTTTTGTACTGGACCGTGTATCTAAGGGAGAAGTCATTTCTGTTTCTTATGTAGGATACAAGTCTCAGGACATCGTTATGGACGGTGTGAAAAAGCAGTTCAATATAGTCCTGATGGAAGATAATGAAGTGCTGGATGAAGTGGTTGTAGTAGGTTATGGTACACAGAAGAAACAGGACATCACCGGTTCAGTAGTTTCTGTAGGCGAAGGTAAATTTACCGAGGGAGTCAATACCAATGCCTTTCAGATGATTAACGGTAAGGCAGCCGGTGTAAACGTCAGCCAGACCAGTTCGGCACCAGGTGCGTCTACCAAGATTCAGATTCGTGGTGCAGGTTCTATCAATAGTAGTAATGCGGCATTGGTAGTAGTCGATGGACTTCCGGGAGTAGACCCTTCGTCTATCAATCCGAGTGATATCAAATCCATTGAAGTACTGAAGGATGCTTCGGCAGCTGCCATTTATGGTACGCGTGCGGCAAATGGTGTCGTATTGATTACAACCAAGAGTGGTAAGAAAGGGGAAATTTCAGTACGTTTTGGCGCTGAAGTCGGTTTCCAGTCTGTAGCGAAACAAATAGAAATGCTGAACGGACGGGAATATATGGAAACACTGAATGCATTGCGCATAGCTTCCGGCAGCTCGGATGGTCCTATTTATACTGATGCCCAGATTGCGGCGGTAGGCGAAGGAACTAACTGGCAGGATGAAATTTTCCGCAAGGGCGCTCCGGTACAAACTTACCAGCTGGCTATCTCTGGTGGTGGTGAAAAGAGTGACTATTATTTGGGCTTGAATTATTTCGACCAGCAGGGAGTTGTGAAGACTTCTAATCTGAAGAAATACAATGTAAGAGCAAACATGAATTTCTCTCCGAAGTCTTTCCTGCGTTTCAAGGCAAACATGAACTTTACCCGCAAGGATGGAAATTCCATCTATGAAAACATGCAGGGTACCAATGAAAATGCAGGTCCTATCAACTCGGCTCTGCAATTCGACCCGACTCTTCCGGTAGGTAAGGATCCGGAAACAGGCCGTTATTACCAGAACAGCTACATTGCCTTGGATAATCCGTTGGCCTTGTTGTATGGAGTATCTCCTGAAGAACACCGTAACAATGCATACGGTACATTCACTACCGAAATTGAACCGTTGAAGGATTTGGTTGCCACTATCCGTTTGGGAGCTACCATCGATTCTTATTCTACCCAGACTTACCGTGGCCGCGATACCATGAATGGTCTGGCTACGGGTGGTACGGCCGAAAAGAAAAGCGGTGAAAGTACCCAATGGCTGGCCGAATTCCTGTTGTCGTACAAGAAGAATTTCAATGATACCCATAACCTGACCGTTCTGGCTGGTGCAACTTTCGAGCAATTCATGTCTGAATACATTAATGGTACGGCCAAGGGTTTCCTTTCTGACATTACCGGTGCCAACAACATGCACGGCGGTGATAACCTGAACGGTGATGATGTATACTCGTTCAAAGAACGTAATCGTCTGAACGGTTTTCTGGGACGTATCAACTATGATTACAAGAACCGTTACCTGCTTACCGCTTCGTTCCGTTACGATGGTACTTCCCGTTTCTCCGATGAACATAAATACGCATTCTTCCCTTCTGTTGCATTGGCATGGCGTATTTCAGAAGAGCCGTTCATGAAACGTTTTGATAAGGTGAGCGATCTGAAACTCCGTGTAGGTTATGGTCAGTTGGGTAATCAGGGTATCAGCAACTACCAAACTATCCAGACTTTGATTGCCGGTGGTTCTGCCGTATTCGGAAATTCGTTGTCGCAAGGTGTCGTTGAGGCTCGTCTGCCGAATGCCGACCTGAAGTGGGAGACTACTGCCGGAA
>URWP01000150.1 GCA_900551645.1 uncultured Bacteroides sp. | reverse complement strand
TTGGTTACAACCGGCAGAATAAGGAGCGTCTATCCGGCCAGGGAAGGCAAAGCAATCCCGGTGATAACTTTCTGCGATGTCCGCAGTAATTAAAGCTCCGCCTTTTTCGGCTGATTCTACGACAATGGTGGCATCACTGATACCGGCAATAATCCGGTTTCTTCGGACAAAGTTTTGTCGGTCAGGATTAGTACCGCTAGGAAATTCTGTTAATAATCCCCCTTGCTGAAGCATTTGTACAGCTGTTTGTCTATGTACAGCCGGATAGATGCGGTCCAGTCCATGTGCCAATACGCCTACTGTATCGAATCCGCATTCCAACGCACAACGGTGTGCCTGAATGTCAATACCGTAGGCCAGTCCGCTTACTATCAATACATCCGGAAGCAATTCTTGTAGGTCGTGCATGAAGTTGCGACAGATTTCTTTTCCATAATCGGTAGCATGCCGGGTACCTACCATGTTGATGACATGCAGTCGGTTCAAATCGGCTGTACCTCGATAAAACAGGGCAAGGGGAGCATCGTCACATTCACGTAAACGGGAGGGATAAGCCTCATCTTGTTGGGTCAGACACGTAATTTGGTTCTTTTCGGCAAATTCCAACTCAGCTTCGGCCAGGCGGATGGCATTATCGGCATGTTCTTTCAAGGCTTCCAGGGTGCGTGGAGTAATGCCGGGAATCAAGTCCGGCAGATTGTCGGTCTGTCGGAACAGAACCGTAGCATGGCCTGCCGCTTGCAGCAGGTGGCGGGCACCGATAAGTCCCAATCCGGGAATCCGTGTCAGAGCCAGTGTATGAATAGTTTCTTCGGTTTTCATTCCGTTACGTATGGGGCGAATACTTCATCGAAGAGGGGGCAGGTACCCAGCCGTCCGTTTATCAGGCTGACGGTCTCTACTGTAGCCTTGATGACCGGTTTGTTATCGGGCAGGCGGAAGATATCCTGATAGAATACGTATTTGATGCCTTCTTTCTTCAGGTATAGTTTCGAAATGAATTCATCTCCGCTTTTCAGAGGAGTTTTGAAGGCCATGTTCAGGCGCGCTACTACCGGATCAATTCCTTCGGCGTGCAGTTTGGCAAAGCTGATGCCGGTAGAAGTCAGGAACTCATGACGGGTATGTTCGATGTAATGTTGGTAATTGGCATTGTTGACGATACCTTGCAGGTCGCATTCATAATCGCGTACCTTCATTTTCAGTTCATAGATGTATTTCTCCATAGAGATGATTTTAAAATGTGTTTTACAAAGATAATGTCTGTCTGCGGATTTCTTTCCATGTTTATCGGACAGATTTTCTGATTGTCGGGAATTTTATGTGTCTGAAGCGAAATATCCGTATATTTGCGTCATGATGGAAACGAATGTACCGGTTATATATGCGGCTCCGTTACAAGGTTTCACGGAGACTGCCTGGAGAAATACCCATGAACAGAGTTTCGGTGGGATAGATGCGTATTATACCCCTTTTATCCGGCTGGAGAAAGGAGTGATACGTAACAAAGATAAGCGTGATGTTTCTCCTGATGAAAATACAGTTTCTCACTTGATACCTCAAATCATAGCCTCGGATGCTGAAGAGTTGGAGCAACTGGTTGTGTTTCTGTTGGTACAGGGATATCGGGAGATCGATGTGAATATGGGATGTCCGTTCCCGTTGATTGTTCGTCGGGGAAAAGGGTCGGGTATTTTGCCTTATCCGGAGAAAGTAGCTGTTTTGTTGGATGCGATGAAACGTTTTCCGGAAGTCTGTTTTTCCGCCAAGATGCGATTGGGATGGGAGCATGCCGATGAGTGGAAACAGGTACTTCCGTTGTTGAACCGTTCGTGTGTGAAGCAGGTAACCCTTCATCCCCGTATCGGGAAGCAACAGTACAAGGGTACAGTGGATAGGGAAGCTTTCCGTAGTTTCTATGAGGTTTGTGAACTTCCTTTGGTGTATAATGGTGACTTATGTACAGTGTCTGACATCCGAGAAGTATTGGTAACATTTCCTCGCTTGAAAGGAGTCATGCTGGGTAGAGGCCTGTTGGCTGACCCTTCGTTGGCTAAGGCATTCCGTGAAGGGCCGATGTCGGAAGCGGAAATCAGGTCAAGAGCTTATCTGATGCATCGTCGGATGTGTCTTTATTACCAGCGGGTGATAGAAGGGGGTGATGCACAATTGCTCATGAAACTGAAAGCCGTTTGGGAATATCTCCTTCCGGACCTTGAGAAGAAAGTCCGGAAGGCTATTCTGAAAAGCAACCGCCTGGATACCTATCTGAGGGCAGTGGAGGATGCGTTACGGTAGGTTTATATATTAATAGTTATACCTTTCAGAAAGTTTCCGCCGCTTAAAATACTCATACCCGATGCGGCAATATAAGCATTTCTTTGGGTCACAATATTGTTTCTTCAGTTGGATGAGAGCCTGGCTGTCTCCGGCATGTGCGGCGGTCAGGCCGCATTCTTTCCACATCCGGGTGATGTAATTGTTTTCCGGTTTCAGTGCTTCCAAAAACTCGCCGGCACGTGCGGTCAGCGAGGCTTGTCCCCGGTATTTTCCGTATGCATACAGGAAAGGAACCACAGTATTGATAATCAACAGATCGATGGAAGCCTTGCTGAGGTGTTTGGTCTGTGGACAGGAAATTTCACCGAAGGAATAATGCGTAGTCCAGTAAGGGGAGGTATCTCCTTGGAATAACCGGCGAACTTCATCCAGGGAGGATTTTTCCAGCACCTGCGACAACAGACCGGCGGATTGCTGGTACAGATAAGCCAGTTGGGCGATGCGCAGGTAAGGAAAGTTTCCCGGGCGGGTACGCAACAGCTTCCATTGGCAATGGGAGGAGGGAGTGAGCCCGAACTTGTGCTGCAGATAGGAGTATTCCTTTTGCAACGATTCGGTATAGTTGTCACTGGGATGTTCCGGTATCAGTCTGGCTTGTCCGAAGAAGATGGCTTCTATCTGGAACAGGTTGTCACGATGCTTGTCTACGGCCCGTAGGGGGATGGATTTGGCCCATAGTTCGAAAGCTTCACTATTGGTGCCGAAGCCGAAATTGCGGGCAAGGGTCAGGAAGAAAGCGTCTTCCCAGTTGCGGTTGCAGGCTTCCAGCCGTTGAAGAAGTTGAGCCGTTTTCTGCTCGA
Organism: uncultured Bacteroides sp.; assembly: GCA_900551645.1. Lineage (GTDB taxonomy): Bacteria > Bacteroidota > Bacteroidia > Bacteroidales > Bacteroidaceae > Phocaeicola. The sequence continues at coordinate 3,842 of URWP01000150.1, read as the reverse complement.
AACGTTCCAGCTGTAAGGTGTTCATCCAACTGTGTACCAATAACGGGGATAGGGTAGGGATGAGGCGGTAACAGGCCGGATAACGGGAGGTTGCCAACAGTTCCTGATAATTCTCCAGCATATAAGGCGGATAATGGAGTTCCAGTTGGGGAATCGGCTCTCCGTTGGTCCGTTGTATCTGGGTGTCGATGTCGGAGGCAACGTGCAGGATAACAGAATCGTAGGTGGTATCTTGTTCGTGATGGTGTTTCAGCCAGTCGGATGCCCGCAGATGGATTTCCACGTTCCCTACCCATAGTACGCCGTTAATCTTGATTTTAGCATTGAAGAAATCGGGTCCGGCGTCCGGATTCGGAAGTCCCGGGTCGATGATTTCCAATGGTTCACCTTGGGTTGTAACGAGTGTGTGGAGTGGAAAAAGCTTGTGTTTCCATACATAGTGTAAGAGTTGTTCCATGTTAACGAGGTGTAAATGTTCGCTAAATGTAATGATTTATAGCGAAAAACGCTATCTTTGTGCCTAAAATCAGATAGAAAAGTATGAAAATAGCATTGATTGGATATGGAAAGATGGGAAAAGAAATCGAAAAGATTGCTCGTTCCCGTGGACATGAGATTGTAAGTATCATCGATATTGATAACCGTCAGGACTTTGCTTCCGAAGCGTTCCGTTCGGCTGATGTGGCCATTGAATTTACGGCTCCTTCCGTAGCGTACGGAAACTGTATGGAAGCATTCAAGAACGGTGTGAAGGTGGTTTCCGGAAGTACCGGATGGATGGGCGAGCACGGCGATGAGATGCGCCGGCTGTGTCAGGAAGAAGGAAAAACCCTGTTCTGGTCGTCTAATTTCAGCCTGGGAGTCGCTATCTTTTCGGCGGTCAACAAATACCTGGCCCGTATCATGAACAATTTTCCCAACTACGAAGTTTCGATGGTGGAAACTCACCACATACATAAGCTGGATGCGCCGAGCGGTACAGCCATTACATTGGCCGAAGGCATCCTGGAGAACCTCGACCGTAAGGACAAATGGGTGATGGGCACCCTGACGGCTCCGGACGGAACCGTGAGCGGAACGACCGAATGTGCGCCGAACGAACTGCCTGTCAGCGCTATCCGTGAAGGGGAGGTCCCCGGTATCCATACCATTACTTACGAATCGGAAGCCGATTCCATCGTTATTACGCACGATGCCAAAAACCGCAAAGGCTTTGCATTGGGTGCGGTCCTGGCTGCCGAATATACTGCCGCACACACCGGTTTCCTGGGTATGAACGATTTATTCACTTTCTGATATGATACAGGCCTCTCGTAAACAATGGATAAAGTTTGGTGTAGTAACCGTGCTTTATCTGATTTTCCTGGTGTGGCTCCGGAGTTGGCTGGGACTGGTTGTCCTGCCGTTCATCTTCGACGCTTACATCACACACAAGATTCCCTGGACCTGGTGGAAGAAATCGAAGAATCCTACGGTAAGAGGTATCATGGGATGGGTGGATGCCATTGTATTCGCTTTGGTAGCTGTTTATTTCGTGAATCTGTACTTCTTCCAGAACTATGTGATTCCTTCTTCTTCGCTGGAAAAATCGTTGCTGGTAGGCGACTACCTGTTTGTCAGCAAGATGAGTTATGGTGCCCGTATTCCACAGACTCCGTTACACATGCCGCTTACCCAGCATACGTTGCCGGTATTCAATTGCAAGTCTTATTTGGAATGGCCGGCTTGGGACTATAAGCGGGTCGGTGGACTGGGTGAGGTACAGTTGAACGATATTGTGGTATTCAATTTCCCGGCTGGTGACTCGGTGGCTACCGGTGTTCCTGCCGAAGATTTGTACCGCTTGAGCTATCAGGCCGGTAAAGAATTGTCACAGCCCATTGATTTGTCATCGTTGACTCCGGAACAGGAGCGTACGGTGTACGATTTGTATTACGCTATGGGACGAAAATACATTGATGAAAATCCGCAGCTGTATGGCAAGGTTATCACACGTCCGGTAGACCGTCGGGAGAACTATGTGAAGCGTTGTGTCGGCTTACCGGGACAGACCCTGGAAATCAAGAACCGCATTATCTATTTGGATGGAAAGCCGAATAAGGAACCTGATAATGTACAATACCGTTATCTGGTGTATACCAACGGGATGCTTCCGGAAGATTTCTGTCACGAATTAGGTATCAGTCAGGAAGACCTGATGGCGTATTATCCGGAAGAATCGGTGTACAACATGCCGCTGACGGCTCAGGCAAAGGCTGCTTTGGAGAGCCGGAAAGATCTGGTGGTTTCCATTCAGAATGTTCCGGATGATGATGCCGGAGGACTCTATCCGGTAAATAAGCATACAGGATGGACCTGCGACAATTACGGACCTATCTGGATTCCGAGGAAGGGTGAAACCGTGACGCTGACACTGGAGAATCTGCCGGTTTACGAGCGTCCTATCAAGAATTACGAAGGCAATGACTTGCAGGTAAAAGATGGAAAAATCTATATTAACGGACAAAAAACGAACAAGTATACCTTCAAGATGGATTATTACTGGATGATGGGCGACAACCGGCACAATTCGGCCGATTCACGTTTCTGGGGTTTTGTACCGGAAGACCACATCGTAGGTAAACCTATCTTTATCTGGTTGTCTTTGGATCCGGACCGTGGATGGACCGATGGAAAAATCCGCTGGAACCGTCTGTTCAAGTTCGTCGATAACATCAAATAAGTTTCTCTAGAAGATTCTCCGTTCCGTGATGAAGAAACGTAGGCTCAGGTGGCTGAAAGTAACGGTTGCGGTGCTGGTAAGCGTCGGTTTGGTCAAGACTCTGCTGGTGACTTCGTGCTTTATTCCTTCGGCAGGTATGGAAAACAGTCTGTATCAGGGGGAAGGCGTACTGGTGAACAAGTGGAGTTACGGGCTTCGTCTGCCCTTCCAGTCGTGGTGGGGCTATCGCCGGATAGGTGCTTCACGGGTGGAAAAAGGAGATATTGTGGTGTTCAACAGCCCGATGCCGCGCGAAGAGCATACGGCAGTAGAGTGTCGTCCGCTGTATATCAGCCGGTGTATCGGTTCGGCGGGCGATACGCTGATGTTGAACAAGGATTTGATACAGGTGGAAGGACCGGTGTTCAGTCCTGATGCCAAGGAACTGTATGTCTATCCGGCCGATCAGGAGGAACGATTGCTGGCGATGCTGGATACATTGGGCATTCAGGGTAATCTGTTGGCTGGTTATACCGAGGACGGCAGTTATATCCGTAGTTTCAGTTATTATGAATCTTATCTGATTTCCCAAAAAGTTGGGAAATCACTTCCATTGGTTCCCTTGAATGAGCGGCATCCTGAAAAGGCTTATCCGTTTGTGGTTCCGGCCAAAGGGCAAGTGGTAAAGGTTTATCCGTGGAATGTGACTTTGCTATGTAATACCATCCGCCTGCACGAACACCGACAGGCCACTATCAAAGGTGATACGCTGTATGTAGAAGGAAGTCCGGTGGGGCATTATTGTTTCAGCAAGGATTATTATTGGGTGGCTTCGAACGATCCGGTAAATCTGCGTGATTCCCGTCTGTTCGGTTTTGTACCCGAGGACCACCTGATTGGGAAAGCCTGGAGAGTATGGTTCCCCATCCGTTGGGAACGCTTCTGGCAACGGGTACAATAGTTTTTCATTCATTTCATTGTTCAGATGCAGAAAGAAGTTTTGTTGAGTTCGGCCTATCTGGCCCCGGTGGTATATTACACCAAGCTATATGCGTGCGAGAAAGCATATATCGAACGCTATGACCATTACATGAAGCAGACTTACCGCAATCGGTGTGTCATCGCTTCGGCCAACGGTCCG
>URWP01000149.1 GCA_900551645.1 uncultured Bacteroides sp. | reverse complement strand
CACAACAGATGCCCTCTGTTCCGGTAGATAAGGAAGTGAGAATCGGTATACTGGACAACGGACTGACTTATTACATCCGTCACAATGAATACCCCAAGAATCAGGTAGACTTCTACATTGCTCAGAAAGTAGGGAGCATTCTGGAAGAAGACAACCAGCGAGGGCTGGCACATTTCCTGGAACACATGTGTTTCAACGGAACGAAAAACTTCCCGGGAAATTCGATGGTTAAATGGCTGGAATCTGTAGGTGTGAAATTTGGACAAAACCTGAATGCTTATACCAGTGTAGATGAAACTTTCTACCTTTTGGAAATAGATTCTGCATTTTTTATATCCCTGAATGCTTATACCAGTGTAGATGAAACTGTTTATCGCATTTCCAGCGTTCCTACTGAGCGCATCGGCGTACAGGATTCCTGCCTGATGATTTTGTCTGATTGGGCAGACGGCCTGTTGCTCGATGGCAAGGAAATAGACGAGGAACGTGCCGTTATCCACGAGGAATGGAGAAGCCAGCTTCCTCCGGAAATGAGAATCCTGGAAAAGTTGCTTCCGGAAATCTATCCGGACAGCCGGTACGGTCATCGTTTGCCTATCGGTACTATGGAAGTGGTGGATAATTTTCCGCATCAGGCTTTACGTGACTATTACGAGAAATGGTATCGTCCGGATCTTCAGGGAATCGTAGTAGTGGGAGATATTGATGTAGACCGTATAGAAGGCAAAATCAAGGAACTGTTCTCCAAGATTGAGAAACCTGTGAATCCGGCAGAAAGGGTATATTTTCCAGTTGCCGATAACGAAAAGCCCATCATTGCTTTCGGTACCGATAAGGAACAGAACCGGACTGTTGCCCAACTGATGTTCAAGTACGATGTACTGCCTGATTCACTGAGAGGAACTTTGGCTTATCTGACTACGGAATACCTGATGGATATGGCGGACATGATGATGACCGGCAGACTTCATGAACTGAGTCAGAAGCCGGATGCGAACTTTTCGTTGGCTGTCGCCAATCATGTAGATTTTCTGATGTCGAAGACCAAGAAGGTACACCAGTGTTTCGTCATTCCGAAGGGCGATGACATCGTGAAAGGTGTGGAAGCCGTTTACCGGGAAGTCTTGCGTGCCCAGCGAGGTGGATTTACTGCCACGGAATACGCACGCAGCCGGAGTGAATACCTGTCACAACTTGAAAAGGCCTACAACAACCGCAACCAGCAGGAGAACAAGAAGCTGGCAGAATCGTATGTACGTAACTTCCTCGACAAGACTCCGATACCGGGTATCGAAACCGAATATCAGATGATGAGTATGATTGTCAATCAGATTCCGGTAGAGGCCGTGAATCAGTTGTATGCCCAGTTGGTTTCCGGCAAGAATTTGGTCATTGTCGGTATGATGCCGGAACGTGAAGGACTGGTATGCCCGACTGATGCGGATATTCAGGCTGTACTCGATAAGGTGACAGCCGAAACGATTGCTCCATACGTGGACAATGTGAAGGATGAACCGCTTGTCAGTCAGTTGCCGGAGGCCGGAAAGGTCGTACAGGAAAATGTGCTTGCCGATTTCGGTGCCAAGGAATGGATTCTCTCGAACGGTGCGAAGGTCATTGTGAAGAAGACCGATTTCAAGGCCGACGAAATCAGTATGCTGGCTGTGGCCAAAGGCGGTCCATCGGTTTACGGTGCAGACAAGACTACCGATTTGCTTTTCTTGCCGGTAGTGGCAATGCAGCACGGATTGGGTAAGTTTACTTACGCTGATTTGAACAAGGCACTGGCTGGCAAACAGGTTTCTTTGCAACTTGCATTGGACGACTATACACGCAGCCTGTCGGGAAATACGACTCCGAAGGACCTGAAGACTTATATGGAAATGCTTTACATGACATTTACAGGCCTGAATGTGACTGCCGATGAGTTTGCTGCCTTGCAGAGCTTGTATGCAGGAGTGCTGAAGAATCAGGAACTGGATCCGAACTTTGTCTTCCAGAAGAAATTGCAGGAATTCCTGTATGCGTCTTCCGCTAAGCATATCTTCGAAGTTTCCGACATCGAGAAGGCCAACCGTGATACTATTCTCGGTATCATCCGTGAACAACTGGCTAACGCCGCCGATTTTACTTTCGTATTCAGCGGTAATTTTGATGAGGCTGAATTGAAATCACTCGCCGAACAGTACATCGCTTCTTTGCCTGCTGTAAAGGGAAAGAAACCGGAAGTCAAGTATGATAGCGCTTTGGAAATCAAGGCCGGTAACGAGTCCAAAGAATTTACCATGAAGATGGAAGTTCCACAGGGTAGTGCGGCCGTTATCGTCAGCGGAAAAATGCCGTATTCTTTCAAGAACAGACTGCTTGCTTCCATGTCGGGACAGATTATCTCTACCCGTCTTATCAGCGAAGTACGCGAAAAGGAGGGAGCCGTCTACAGCATTCAGCTGTTAGGGTCTCAGGATAGAATGGCAGAAGTTTCGGTGGTTTATCAGACTGCTTTCCCGATGAAGCCGGAGAAGAAGGACCGTGCTTTGGAAATCATCCGTAACGAATTCGAGAAACTGGCCAAGGAAACACCGGTAGAGGAACTGAATAAGGTGAAGGAGTTTATGGTGAAACAGTATGCCGAGAATGAACACACCAACAGTTACTGGTGCTCGATGATGGGCGGCAATGAACTGAAACAGTCGGAGGTATGTGCGCAGGCTGAGCAGACCATCCAGGCCATCACACCGGAAGAAATCTCAAAATTCGTCAGTGAAGTGATGCAGCAGAACAATTATCGCGTGCTGGTATTGATGCCGGAATAAGATTTAAATGGCTTTTAAAGCTGGTTTAAAAACATTGGAAAGAGGCTGTCTCAAAATGATTTGGAATGTCCTCTTCGATTATCCTGAAATTCTGTTTTACATATACAAGATTCTTGAAAACATTTTCACACTTATAAGTAAAATCGGTTAAAGAAGAGGCAGATGTACGAGCCATGTGTCCCTACATAAGGTAACAAGAGTCCAAATTTGAAGAACTAGAAAAAGAATAAGTTTAAGCTATAATTTTATTATAATTATGTGAATTATCAATGATTTTTGCTATATTTGCCATGAATTGAGGAAACTCTTTTCAAGACATTTAGAATTTAGAAGAAGCGTTGTGCTTATCTTGTTAATGGAAACCTGAGAAATTTCTAATTACGAACAAGGATTGCATAGTGGTTCTCACGCTATAGCGTGGGCTGTTATCACTATATCTGTTCGTAAAGGTTTTCTCAGGACCTCCATTAAAGACATAGTTGCATGCAGTTCACGCTTCGTGGTTTAACAGAAAGGCTCTTAGAACTGCAGAACCCTTAAAAAACAATGAACATTTTCAGATTACAGTGGGGCATTTGTATATCGGGGAATATGCCATTGCACATCATTTTTACAAAATCTATTTTATTCCTGTTCATGAGTTTTGTTCTATGTACAGAAACCTTTGCTGATTATTACCGTGTGACAGCACCAAACGGCCTTAACGTACGTGCCTCAGCTAGTAAGAACGGTGAAGTGTTGGGAAAGTTACCTCAAAATGACATTGTAAATGTTACGTCCATAGAAAACGGATGGGCTAATATCAATTATAACGGTTGGCAAGGTTATGTCAGTGCTTCGTATCTGACAGCTGTAACAAGCGAAGGAAAAGCGACTTCCTCCTCTCAAAAGGAATCATGGAACTTTTTCTCATGGCTCTTTAATTCTGAAGGGGAATCCGCTTGGTTTACTGGATTAAAATGGATTTTTTTTCTTGGTGTTGCAATCTTTCTTGTAAAAATTGCATTCTTGATTATTGTCCCAATGATTGCTTATGGAATTCTGCTTGGAATAATATTCTTGCTAATCGGTTTCATCATCAAATGGATTGGTTGGATAGAAGCTGATACAATGTGGTTCATTGCTAAATGTGGATACTGCTTAGGTAGTTTGTGGGGATTGCTTAATTCAATATTCCATTTTGGTGGGATTCTTAATGATGCTGCAGACTCGGGAAGCTGTTCTTCTTCGAACAATGGTAACGGTTTAAAATGCTATTCAGTAACAGTTGATGGCTGTGAATATATACTAACTCAAGATTCGCAATATAGTGAATGCTATTATACAGATCAGTTTGGTGGTAAATGGAGTTACGACAGCCAAGGATTCCATCGTGTGTAATATACTACTTGCAATTTTAAATATGAAAAGATTATCTGTTTTATTGTGCATAATAACTCTCGGAGTCTTTATAATAGCTAATACAGCTATCGCACAAACAAGTTTTTCTGTTCCACCTAAAGCCTATCCGGCAAATGTACCCTTTAAATGCGATGCAGGAGTGGACAGTTATTGGCACGTCACAAGTATCACATGTACAGGTCGTGCCAATGGAGGTTACAAATTCAGAATAAAGGGAACTGCAAGGAAGACAAGCCGCAGTATGTCAATAGACTTGTTCTATCTCATGCCTGGAAATCGTATTATGACCGCAGGAGCCTATTATTTCCCGAATATTGAGGAAGGAAAGCCTTTTAGTTTTGAAATTGTTTCGGCCTTTACCGGTTATGCACCTTCCAAATTCAACGGTTTTTTCATATCAAGCGAAGTATTGCAAAGAATATTGCTAAATGAATAGGAAAAGGCAAAAAGCACAAGTGACAATTCCTCCACAAGAAAGTTTGGTATGCCTATAACAAAAAGATCGGATACAGAACAGGAATCTGCTAAGCCAAAAGAAAGCCCTAATAAAGTGTACAAATCAACCGATGAAAAAATAGAAAAACAGCCAGAATTTCCGGGAGGTTCACAAGCATTTATGAACTATATTTCAAAAAGCATACGTTACCCTTGGATATGCAAAGAACAGAAAATACAAGGAGATGTACTTGTAGGTTTTATAGTAGAGAAAGACGGTTCTGTTTCGAATGTAACCGTATATAAAAACATACATGCAAATTTAGATACCGAAGCCGTAAGAATAGTGAAATCATCGCCTAAATGGAAACCGGGTACAATTGATGGTGAACCGGTACGAATACAAATGGGTGTATATGTAAAATTCAGATTATAACCTAAAACAATACTCCAATGAAAGCTACACAATTTTTAAAAGTATTCTGTCTCTCATCCATACTTATGACAAGTCTGGCAAGTTGCAACCAAAAATCAGGAGAAAATGACAAACCATATACTCCTTTGTATGTTTATTTCAATCCGTTAGAATTGGATATGAAGATGGAAACATTAATGCCTTACTTTGTAAATTATCCTTCGGATTTGACAAAAATGGGTATAAGAAAGCATCCTATGAACGTGACTTACGAACATACCAGTTCAGCTTGGGGAATAACAACGATGTTTCAATATGTTTTCCTCATTGACGGGAACCTGTCGGAATATAGAAGGACTTCGTTCAACGTTGGAGCAAATGGACTTGATGTCACCAAATATGAATATGATGACAATTCAAACCTTATTGGAATAACTGCAAAAGAAGATGGATATTATCGTGGGAAAAAAACTGATGACGGTTTTACTTATGATTCGGCAAATCGATTGATACGTCGTGACAAAAACGGACGAGGAAATTACAATACGTCTACACTTCTTTATTCGTACCACGAGAATGGTATGCTTAAATCTGTCTTGCCCGAAAAAGAGAATAATACAATTTATGAATCGGGAGTGACACTATGGAAAATGCAATTTGATTCACTTGCACACATGGTGCGTTTCGAGACTCCTAATACGACCAACATATTCCTTAAAGACATCAATGAATATTATAAAGGTAAATCGGTAACGACATATACTTACATTGACAATCTATGTACTCAAGCAGTAGAAAGAATACCTATTAAGTTTGACAAAGGAACAGAAACACTTACATGTACAAGTAAATTTGCTTATAACTCACATGGCGATTTGACCAAATGGACTTACTCTGGTGGAGTGTATAAGAAGAATGGTAACAATTGGCGTGTAGACAATATGGAATTTACTATTAATTACGATTATAAATACGATAACCAAGGAAACTGGACAGAAGCAAAAATAATATTCCCCGCAAACATAGACGAAATACCGGCATTACGAATCCATTATAAAGCCAGCACAACGGGATATTCAAGCCAGGATAAATCACCTTCGGTAAAACAAGGAGAGACTCCATCCCTGACAGTAAAACGAAATATTGATTATTGGAGTGATGATTTGGTAAATGCCGTTGCTGTAGCTAAAGTTGAAACAACGGAAAAAGACAATGGACTACGTTATAAAGGAACGGATACATACGGACTTTTAGGTAATGTAAAATCTGTGACAGAAGAATACGTCCGTTGGGAGTTTGATCAATCTGGTAATCTCGTTTACAATAAAAACAGTTATGGTAAAGAGACGACTTATAACTATACTTCGCCAACATCATATACTATCAGTGACTGGAAGGATGTACTAATAAATGTTGAAATAAAAGAAGGTAGTCGTTCGGACATGGATTCAGGTATCAACACTGAAGTTAACCAACAATATACATTTGATAATCAAAAGCGACTCACGAAACATGTATTTTGCTCACACATGGCAATAGTTACATGTACATATCAATACACAGGAGACAGCAAATATCCCTCAAGTATGGTAGAGGAGCATCCCAGAGATGGCATTACTACATATAATTACAAATACATAAAATTCGATAAAAAGAAAAATTGGACAGAGAGAAATGTAAGTTTTATGACAGAATACGATGAATATGATGACGATATGAATTATATAGGAAAGAAGCAAACTCCAGCTGAAGTATATACTGAAAAAAGAAAGATTGAATACTGGTAAGATCTGTGCGTCCGGAATTCCGTTTTACATATACGCGCTTTTAAATCAATTTCCACACAAGGAATTAGGGTATATTTATACATGAGCTGAAATGTTTCATCAGGTAACCATACTATTTTCCGCCTTGACGCACATTATTCACAAACCTACCTTTGCGC
>URWP01000148.1 GCA_900551645.1 uncultured Bacteroides sp. | reverse complement strand
CCCCTCGTGTTCCGGCAGATTTGCAATCTGCCGGATTTTCAGTACAGGAAAAATCCTGCGATTCCACAAAGCACAATCAACAGGATGGGATTCACCTTATACCGGTGGGAAGCCACAAAGGTAGCGGCGAACAGCAGGATGCTGATGACAATCTGATAGCTATCCGTTCCGAAGTTCTCTCCGTTCATCAGTACCAATGCGGCGGCGGCCAACAGTCCCACTACACCGGGACGGAGACCGGAGAAAACAGCGGCAACTGCCGGATGTTTCTGATATTTCAGGAAGAACTTACTGATGGCAATCATCAGGATGAACGATGGAAGCACTACCGAGAAAGTGGCCAAGGCAGAACCCAAGACGCCGATGGCGTGTGAATAACCGGCATTGACAATGGCTGTATATCCCACGTAAGTGGCCGAATTAATGCCGATGGGGCCTGGGGTCATCTGACTGATAGCGATAATATCTGTGAACTCTGAAGAGCTCAGCCATTCGTATCGTGTCACTACTTCGCCTTGAATCATGGAAAGCATGGCATAGCCGCCTCCAAATCCGAAAAGACCGATTTTGAAGAATGTATAGAAAAGCTGTAAGAATATCATGCGTTGTTTCCTCCTTTGTCTTTGGTTATTTTTTTGGACTGATAACGGCCGTAGAAGTATCCTCCAAGACCGCTCAGGATGATGATATAGATGGGTGAGAATCCGACAAGCCAGATAAGCAAAGCTGAAACTACCGGAATCCAGATGTTATAGCGGCTGATCTGTGCCGACTTGGCCATCTTGAAGGTAGGAGCGGCAATGAGGGCAACTACTGCCGGACGTATACCTTTAAATACCCGTTCCACAGGTTCGTAATGCTGGAACTGACGAAAGAAAAGAGCGATGGTCAGAATGATAAGAAACGAAGGCATAACGGTTCCCAGCGCCATCCAGAAAGCTCCCCAGAATTTCCGGAGCTTATAGCCGATAAAGATGGAGATATTGACAGCGAAGATACCTGGAACCGTCTGCGCTAAAGCCAGCAGGTCCAGAAAGTCTTCCTTGCTAATCCATTTTCGCTTGTCTACCAGTTCAGCTTCGATGATGGGAACCATGGCATATCCTCCTCCGATGGTGAATACTCCAATGCGGAAAAAGATGAGAAAAGATTTCAGATAAAAGTTTGTCATATGTCTTTATGCATTGTTTTCTTGTTTCATATAGGTGCTGGGCGGCATGCCGTAAAACTTCTTGAATGTATCTGTGAAATACTTCGGATCGGCAAATCCCATCCGGTCCGAAACTTCAGCCACGGTGTATTTCCGGGTCTTTAGCAGCAAAGCTGCTTCCTGCATGCGGATGTTTCGGATGAAATCATTGGGAGCGATACCTGTTAGAGCTTTCAGCTTGTTGTAGAAACTGGTTCGGCTCATATTCATCCGGCTGCATAGTACATCTACCGTCAGATCGTTTCCTAATTCTTCTTTGATAATCTGGGTTACCCGCTGCATGAATTCATCGTCCAGACTGGTAGGAAGTTGTACTTCAACAGGTTCTTCCGGTAGTTTGGTTACTTGCTGGCGGTACTGTCGTCGTAACAGTTCGCGGTTCTGTAACAGGCTTTCGATGTGTGCCTTCAATACTACCAAATCGAACGGCTTGACCACATACAAATCCGCTTTGGTTTCCAATCCGCTCAGGATATGCGACTGGTCGCCCAAAGCTGTCAGCAGAATAAAGGGAATGTGGCTGGTGTCCAGCTGAGTTTTTATACGGTTACACAATTCATATCCGTCCATTCCTGGCATCATGACATCCGAAATTATCAAATCCGGCATTTGTGTCTTTATCTTTTCCAAAGCGACAATTCCGTTCTCGGCCCCCATTGTATGGTAATGTGCAGAAAGGCTCTGACAGAGGAATTTCTGTAGGGCTATATTGTCTTCTACAATGAGTATCGTAGGACAGTCTTTCCGATTGTCTGACTGTGTGGCTTCCTTTTCTTTTCCGGATTCCTGTGCTGTACTTGCATTGAGAACAGATGCTGTTATTTCATTAGTCTCATCGGGAGAAAGGGTATGTTCCGATTCATATTGGTACCGGCTGCTCCGTATCGGGAAACTGATCAGAAAACTTGTACCTACATTTTCTGTGCTGTGGAAAGAGATTTTCCCTTCATGGTTCCGGATGAGCCGATAAGTGAGAAGCATACCGATACCGCTTCCGGTAATGAGCTGGTTGGTGGCGTTTGCTCCTCGGAAAAGGTACTTGAAGAGTTTCTTCTGGTCCTTCTGTGGAATACCGATACCGGTATCGCTGATGGAGAGTGTCCAGTTTCCTTTATGCTCACCGACTTCTACAGTGACTGTTCCTCCTTGTAGTGTATATTTCAAGGCATTGGACAGAAGATTACGCAGGATGGAATCTATCTTGTTCTGATCTATCCAGACTTCCAACTCCCGGGAAGCTGGTTTGAAATGCAAAGACACCCCTTTCCGCTCGGCATACTGCTGGAACTGTTGGAGATATTTGCTCAGGTATTCGTTCAGGTGAGTACGGGTAACCAGTACTTTCGAACTGTACAGTTCTTCCTTTTGGAAGTTCATCAGGTTGTTTGCCAGGTTCGAGAGATTGTCTGTGCTTTGAAGGGCCAGTGTCAGGTTCTGCATTCCTTCCGGAGTCAGTTGTTCGCTCTTTTGAATTTCGGCCAACGGTGCCTTGATGAGGGTAAGCGGGGTACGTATGTCATGAGCGGTATGCACAAAAAAATTAATCTTCTCTTGTGAAATACGCCGGTCTTTCCGAATCATCTGGTAACGGGTATACAGGTAGACAGCTCCTACCGTCAACAGAATATAGAGTGTGAAAGCCCAATAGGATAACCAGAAAGGTGGAAGGACTGTTATTTCCAGTTCGCGTTCCTGAAATACCTGGTGGGTATCCATCAGGATGGCACGTACTTTCAATGTATAAGTGCCTGGTGAGAGGTTGGTATAACGGATGGTGCCGTTGGCCGAAGGTTGTGACCAGGTATCGAAGAATCCTTCCAGTTTCCAGCTGTAGTGGATATTAGAAGGATTGTCGTAATTGATGGAAGAAACCTGCATGGAGAAGGAATTCTGGTCGTAGTCCAGCGTCAGTTCCTGTGTTTCGTTAATGAGGCGGGTCAGCGGAGAGCCTTTCTCGTCCGGATGCACCGGCTGGTAATTGATGGTCAGGTTACTGAAGACCATCTGGCTGGTGAATTTCTCAGGTAAGTTTAAACTGTCCGGCAGGATAAAAGCTCCTTCGTTACTGCCCAGGATGAGTTTTCCGGATCGGGTGCGGATGGCTGCGCTTTGAGTGAAACTGTTGGATGGGAACCCCTGTTCCTTGGTCCAGTTGATGATTTCTTTCTTTTTCACATACAGCTGGCTCAGACAGCTGGCGGTACCCATGAAGATATCTCCGTACCGGTTCGGTACAATGCTGTAGATATTGTTGGATGTCAGCCCGCTGTTTGGGGTATTGTAGTTTTCTATCTGGTTAGTACGGTTATCAATGACAAACAATCCTTCCGAATAGGTACCCAGATAGGTATATCTGCCGTCGGGAGTCTGGTAAATGGTATTGATTCCCCCCATGCGGTTGTCGTCGGCATAGGCGGTCAGTTGTCTGGATATCTTATCGAATACGTAGAGTCCTTGAGTCGTGCCTATCCACATTCGTTTTTCGTCATAGGTAGTGATGTTTGTTATGGGGTAGGGGGCATTGTATATTTCAGACTGCCCGGTTTCCGCATCGTATTTCCGGAAACTGTACGCTCCTCCCATCCAGAACATGCCGTCTTTGTCTTTATACAGGCTGCGGATGTATTTGTCGGGCATCATGCGTGGGGAATCCGCCATCTGTGGCGTGAATGTCACTTGATGGGTTCTTTTGTTGATGCGGTAGATGCCGGACATATATCCGCCTACCATGATTATGCCCGGAGTAGTTTCGCACAAGGAAATGAAGATACGGTTATCGTTAGGGGTATCTTTGCTGTTGGCTGTGATGTAGTTGGTCCATAGATTGCGGCCCGCAGAATAGCAGCTGATTCCGTTGCTGGTAGCGAACCAGATATCACCGTCAGAATCTTCAAAAATAGCATTTACCCGATTGTCTATCAGTGAATTGGAACGGTCTGGCGAGTGCCGTAACTGTGTGTAGGCCGGATAGAGCTCTGAATAGATGGTGATTCCTGTCGGGTATGTGACATTCCATATCTGACGCTTCTCGTCTACATACAGGTCCTTGATGATGCTTCCGTTCATCTTGTTCGGACTTTCATAGTCTTCTTTCAGCAGATGTTTCATCTGATAGGTCTGCATATCGAGTGTATAGACACCGTCTGCATCGGTGGCTATCAGTACTTCCTGTTTGCCGGGCGACGGATAGGGCTTGGTGACATTGATTCCTACGTCTTTCAATGAATTTCCCAGATTCAAGACAGTACCTTTGTCTACCTGATAGACAAACAGACTGTTTTGTACGGTATTGATAAGCAATTGCTTGGTCTGTGGATGGTAATACAGGTAGCTGAAGCGAAGCTTGGGGTTCTGATAAATCCGTTTTACCAGACTGGGCTTATCCGGATAGAACTGTACCTGATAAATGTCTGAAATGGTAGAAAAATAGAAAATGGATGAATCTCCTTCAGTGATGCTGGTAATCTCGTTGGCGACTTTTTCATAGACAGTCTCGAAACGTTGGGTATCTGTGTAGAAACGCACAATGCGGTTTCCACAGCAGAACCAGAGCCTGTCGCTGCTGTCGAAATAGGTCGCGGTAATGGGAGACTGTTTCAGATGAGGAAATTGGGCATAGAAATCGAAATCAAGTTTGAATGTATCTTGTAGTTCATTATATTGGAATACGTAACCGTCTTTTCCATACACCCATAAGTCGTGGTTCGAACTGTTGGTGATACGGTTCATATCCGGAAAAAAACTGATTGCCTTGTTGTCTTTCCGTAGTTCATAAGGTGTGAAATTTTTTCCGTCAAAACGGTCCATGCCCTGGTGAGTCAGAATCCACATGTATCCGCGGCTATCTTTGTTGATAGCCAGTACACGACGGCTGCTGAGGCCTTCTGAGGTACCGATATATTTATAGATTTGAGCAGATACAGGTAAGGCGACCAGCAAAAAGAGAAGCAGACTGGATATGTATAAAGACAATTTCCGTATCATATAATTTCTACTAAAAATAGAGTCTCATAAAAAAGGGTTTCCCCCGCTGGTAACAGGGGGAAAACCCTTAGAGAATTTATTCAGTTAAACTCCGGTCGGTAAGGCCGAAAATTATTTCTGCATATGGGCTTCTACCCATTTACGTGCATTGACGAAGGCTTCCATCCATGGGGTAATCTGATCTTCTTTCACACGGTCTGCCGGGTAATAGGCATTTTCCCATGGGAAGCAGGCACGTTCCAGATGTGGCATCATGGCGTCCGTCTTGCGAAGCAATACCGGCAATGCTGTAGTCTGAACCGTTCGGGTTACCCGGATATTCATCGTATGAATATTTCAGAACTACGTTATAATGGTCTTCCGGATAAGGCAATGAGAACTTACCTTCGCCATGAGCTACCCAGATACCCAGTTTGGAACCGCTCAAAGAACCGAACATTACACTGCGGTTCATCGGTACGGTTACACCCAGGAATGCTGATTCGAACTTGTGTGAATCATTATGCAACATCTTGCCCTGTTTCTTGTCTTCCGGAGTAATCAGTCCCAGTTCCATCATCAGCTGACAACCATTGCAGACTCCTAATGACAAGGTGTCCTGACGGGCATAGAAGTTATCAAGAGCAGCTTTTGCTTTCGGGTTGAAGAGGAAGGTACCTGCCCATCCCTTAGCTGAACCCAAAACGTCGGAGTTGGAGAAACCGCCGCAATATACTACCATGTTGATGTTTTCCAGTGTTTCGCGTCCGCTTACCAGGTCGGTCATGGTTACGTCTTTTACGTCGAAGCCGGCCAGATACAGCATGTAGGCCATTTCGCGTTCGCCGTTTGTTCCTTTTTCACGGATGATGGCTGCCTTGATACCACTTGGGGTGCGGCGATCCGGATTAAGGCCGAACTGCGACAGTTTACCGGTAAATGATTTGTCGAATACCAGTTCCAGCGGTTGCTGCTGGTAGTGTTCGAAACGTTTTTTGGCACAGCCGTTCATGCTCTGCTTACGGTCGAGCAGGTAAGAAGTAGAGTACCATACATCACGCAGATAGTCGATACCGAACTGGTAGGTAGCATCGTCTTTTGTTACCAGAATGTGACGTTCTTCAGTCGGTTTACCCAGCTTGATGTAACCTACACCGGCGTCTTCAAGAATCTTCTTCACTTCAGATTTGTGTTTGTCGGCTACTTGGATGACAACACCCGGATTTTCGGCAAACAGTACTTTTACGATGTCATGGTCTGTAAACTTGTCGAGGCTGATTTCCATACCGCCATCCATGTTGGCGAAGCACATTTCCAGCAGTGTCGTAATCAGACCGCCGGCAGAAATATCGTGTCCGGCCAGAATCAGTCCCTTGTTGATGAGTTCCTGGATGGCCAGGAAAGCATCGCGGAAATATTCCGGATTCTGTACGGTAGGTACATCGTCGCCAATCTTGTTCAATGACTGGGCAAAAGCAGAACCTCCCAGACGGAGTTGGTCGAAACTGAAATCGATGTGGTAGAAAGTAGATTTTTCCTTGTTGACCATCACTGGTGAGATTACTTTCTTCACGTCAGAAACTTCACCGCCTGCAGATACGATGACGGTTCCCGGGCTGATAATCTTTTCACCGTTCGGGTATTTCTGAGTCATGGACAAGGAATCTTTACCGGTAGGTACATTGATTTGCAGTGCACAGCAGAAATCAGAAAGGGCTTTTACGGCAGTATACAGACGTGCGTCTTCGCCTTCCTGTGAACGGCATGGCCACATCCAGTTGGCAGACAGGGAAATACTGTCCATACCTTCGGCCAGCGGAGCCCATACCAGATTGGTCAACGCTTCTGAAACGGCCAATACTGAACCGGCTGCCGGATTAGCCAAGGCAGCTTGGGGAGCGTGTCCCAAAGCTGTAGCGATACCTTTTTCACCACGGTAATCGA
>URWP01000147.1 GCA_900551645.1 uncultured Bacteroides sp. | reverse complement strand
GCGCAAAGGTAGGTTTGTGAATAATGTGCGTCAAGGCGGAAAATAGTATGGTTACATAGTTCTATTTCTTTAATCATTCTTTTATTCCATATCTTGTTCTCCGACCTCCATCGGCAACAAATCAGCCTGTACATTATTCATACTACTCCAAAGACTGTACCGGGCCTCAGGATTCATCGCCTCCAGCTTCTTCAGTACATCTTTCATATCCGAACGGTGTGAATCCTTTTCATACGGACAATTCTTGATTTGTTTCCGATACCCTCTGAAAACAGCCATCTCCATCAGTTCCGATTCATGTACCAGACACATCGGACGGATAATCGTCATATCAAACTTACGCATTACCAACCGCGGTGGCATTGTACTGAAAGCTCCTTGAAAGGTCATGTTCATCAGTAAAGTTTCCAGAATATCATCCATGTGATGTCCCAAGGCAATCTTGTTACATCCCTGCTTTTTGGCTACCGTAAACAAAGCTTTCCGACGGTTCCAGGAGCATAAGAAGCACGGAGACTTCCGGTTATCCGTCGAGGGGTCGAACGAAGTCTCATAACGGACAAAAGGAACTCCCAGTCCTTCGGCATACGTACGCAGATAATCCATATCCGACTCGTAGGCAATATTTGTCATGACTACATGTACCGCCACAACAGAAAACTTCGGCTTATAGATTCGGGAACGGCGGGCCAACAGCTCCAACAAGGCCATCGAATCTTTCCCTCCCGACAGTCCCACCAGAATCTTGTCTCCTTCCTCAATGAGACCGTACCGGACAATTCCTTTCATAAAACGCTGTTCGATGCGGCGCATCAGTTTTGCTTCTTCCGTCAGTTTTCCCATAGGCTTTTCAAAATCGGCTGCAAAATTACATGAAAAGAATGATTTACTCAAGAAAATAAAAAATAGAATCTGCCAAAACCATGAAATTCCAATATTCTTTGTATTTTTGGATAAATTTCTGACAAAATCTAAACTGAACCCATCATGATGAAAAATAAAACATATATCTCGACTTTATGTGGACTTCTTCTGGCCGGAGGGCTATCGGCACAAACACTCAGTGAAGCACAGAAAATGTTTCTGAATGGAGAGTTTGCCCAAGCTAAACCGGTATTCCAACGTCTGGTAAAACAGTCTCCCTCGAATGCCAACTATAATTTCTGGTATGGAGCATGCTGCTACGAAACCGGAGAACTGCAAGAATCTATCCCCTATCTGGAAAAAAGTGCTGCAAGAAAAGTCATCAATGCCTACCTCTATCTGGGCAAAGCCTATTACGACACTTACCGTTTCGATGAAGCAGTAGACAATCTGGAAGAACATATTTCCTGGCTGGAAAAGAAAAAACGGGATACTGCTGAAGCTGAACAGCTGCTGGAGAAATTCCGTATCGGTTCCCGCATGTTCCGTGGAGTAGAGAAAGTAGCAGTCATCGACAGTTTTGTGGTAGACAAGACCGATTTCCTTCAAGCATATAAACTGAGTCCTCAGGCCGGAGAAATCAAATTTACCGGCGAAGGTGCATGCACCAGTTTCACCAACGAAATGGGTGACAAAATGCTGTTAGCCAAAGAAAACAGTGAAGGACAAAGCCAACTATATACCCAAAGCATGCTCATTGACCATTGGGGAGACCTCGAACAGTTGAACAGCCTGAATGAAACTGGCACGAACCTGAACTATCCTTTTGTCGATTCTGACGGTATCACCGTCTATTATGCAGCACAAGGAGGAGACAATTTGGGAGGATACGACATTTTTGTAACCCGATATGACTCGGAAGACAACACTTACCTGCGGCCGGACAACATCGGTATGCCGTTCAACTCGCCATATAACGACTACATGTACGCCATCGATGATTTCAACAATCTGGGCTGGTTCGCTTCCGACCGCTTCCAACCCGAAGGAAAAGTATGCATCTATGTATTCGCCCCCAACGATTCAAAAGAAGTGTACGATTATGACCTGACCGGTGAAGAGCAACTGGCTACCTATGCCTCCCTCAAGAATATTCAAGCGACTTGGGGAAACGCAGACAAGGTACGGCTAGCCAAGCAACAACTGGCCAAAGCCATGTACCAACAGCAACATGAACAAAAATCAAAAGGCGATTTCGTCTTCATCATCAATGACGGAGTCACCTATCATGTACTGGACGATTTCCAATCAAAGGAGGCACGGGAACTTTATCAGGAGCTCTCGCAGAAGCAGAAAGACCTGGATGCTCTGCAACGTTCCTTGAATGAACAGAGAGACACATATGCCTCTGCTACAAAATCAAAGAAAGACAGCATGACCCCGGCCATGCTGGATCAGGAAAAGCGCATCCAGGAGCTGCACAAGGAAATAGAGAAACTGACTTTTGAAGTACGCAATACTGAATTGAAAGCCCGTTCATAAGGCTTTCAATTCCTGATTAATCACCCTTTAAAAACACTGGTTATGGATATATTGATTCTACTTGTCTTGATTATCGGTGGACTGATTCTTTTTTTCGCCGAAATATTTCTGATACCAGGCTCCGGTATAGCAGGCATAGCTTCCGCAGTCAGTCTGCTCTATGGCATTTACTTTGCGTTCGACACCTTAGGTACCCAAGCCGGATGGATAACTTTAGGAGTGGTCTTTCTGGGAATTGTCATTATTACTACCTGGATTGTCCGTACAAAGACTGTAGACAGGCTAGCCGTGAAAGAAAGCCTCAACTTCAAGCCTGACCCCTTGGCCGGTACAGATTTAAAAGTCGGTGATACAGGGGTTTCCATTACCCGTCTGACTCTGATAGGTAATGCCGAAATCAACGGACATCAGCTGGAAGTCCAGTCATCCGACGGTTTCATCGACGAACGGACTCCGATTCAGATCAGCCGCATCAGTAACGGTGTGGTATATGTACAGCGTATCAATCATTGACATTTATTTACCTTAAATCATAATGCTTTATGGACCCCATGTATTTTCCTCTCATTGTCGGCATCGCAGCCGTTGTCTTTCTGGTGATTTTCTTCCATTATGTACCATTCTTCCTCTGGCTTTCGGCCAAGGTATCAGGGGTACACATCTCGTTGGTACAACTTTTTCTGATGCGCATCCGTAATGTACCTCCCTATACTATCGTACCGGCTATGATTGAAGCACATAAAGCCGGATTGAGCAATATTACCCGCGATGAGTTGGAAGCCCATTACATGGCAGGCGGGCATGTAGAAAAAGTGGTTCATGCCTTGGTATCAGCATCGAAAGCAAATATCGAACTGTCTTTTCAGATGGCTACGGGTATCGACCTGGCAGGTCGGGATGTATTCGAAGCCGTACAGATGTCAGTCAACCCGAAAGTCATCGATACTCCACCGGTAACAGCTGTCGCCAAAGACGGTATTCAGCTCATTGCCAAAGCCCGTGTAACTGTCCGTGCCAACATTCGCCAGTTGGTTGGTGGTGCCGGTGAAGACACCGTACTGGCCCGGGTAGGTGAAGGTATTGTATCCTCCATCGGTTCTTCCGAAAACCATAAGTCAGTATTGGAGAATCCGGACTCCATTTCCAAACTGGTACTCCGTAAAGGACTGGATGCCGGAACAGCTTTCGAAATTCTGTCCATCGATATCGCCGACATCGATATAGGCCGCAACATCGGCGCTTCTCTACAGATTGACCAGGCTAATGCCGACAAGAACATTGCCCAGGCCAAAGCCGAAGAACGCCGTGCAATGGCCGTCGCCTTGGAACAGGAAATGAAAGCCAAAGCCGAAGAAGCCCGTGCCAATGTCATCCAGGCAGAAGCAGAAGTACCGAAAGCCATGGCCGAGGCTTTCCGCAACGGTAATTTGGGAATCATGGACTATTACCGGATGAAAAACATCCAGGCAGATACAGACATGCGTTCCAGCATAGCCAAACCAGACAGTCACCCGGCCAGCAATGAACCAATCGGTAAATAAACCCTTAAAGTAAAGAAAGGAGAAATATGATGAAAACTTATTACGCCCCTTCAGAACTGATCATCAATGAAGACGGTTCTGTTTTTCATCTGCACGTCAGACCCGAGCAACTGGCAGATAAAATCATTCTGGTAGGTGACCCCGGACGGGTGGAAGTAGTTGCATCACATCTGGAAAACCATGAATGCAATATCGCCAGCCGCGAGTTTCACACCATTACCGGCACTTATCAGGGAAAACGTATTTCAGTCATCTCTACCGGAATCGGGTGCGACAACGTCGATATCGTACTGAATGAAATAGACGCTCTCGCCAATATCGATTTTCAGACCCGCGAAACCAAAGAACAGTTACGTTCGCTGGAACTTGTACGCATCGGTACTTGTGGAGGTTTGCAACCCTATACACCGGTAGGAAGTTACATCTGCTCTGAAATCTCCATCGGCTTCGACGGACTGCTCAATTTCTATGCAGGTAGAAATGCTGTATGCGATTTACCGATGGAACGGGCACTTCTCAACCATCTGGGATGGAGTGGTAACCTTTGTTGTCCGGCTCCTTACGTCATTCATGCCAATGAAGAACTGGTAGAGCGTATCGCCAGTACAGACATGGTACGAGGCATAACCGTGGCTTGCGGCGGATTCTTCGGACCGCAAGGAAGACAACTGCGCATACCGTTGGCAGACCCACACCAGAACGAAAAAATAGAAAGCTTCGAATATCATGGTAAACGTATCACGAATTTCGAAATGGAAAGTTCGGCCTTGGCCGGTCTCTCCCGTTTATTAGGGCATCGGGCCACTACTGTATGCATGGTCATAGCCAACCGGGTGATACAAGAAGCCAACACCGGATATAAGAACAAGATTGATGATTTGATTCAGGTTGTCCTGAACCGTATTTGACCCTCTTCATTATTTCAGCTATGGAAGCAAGTTTCAGACAAGACACCTCATGTAGCAAGGAAATCCGTTATCAGACCTTCCTCGAACAGTTCGCCCCGCTTATACAGGACGAGAAAGAAGAAATCAGTGTGCTGGCCAATACATCTGCAGCCCTGAAAGAAGCCTTTGGTTTCTTTTGGGTAGGGTTTTATCTGGTTCGCGACGGACAACTTATACTCGGTCCGTTCCAGGGCAGCGTAGCCTGCTACCGCATCCGCAAGGGAAGAGGTGTATGCGGAACCGCCTGGGAACAGCAAGCCACGCAGGTAGTTCCTGATGTCGATCAGTTTCCGGGACATATCGCCTGCAGTTCCCTCTCCCGTTCCGAAATTGTAGTCCCCATCATCAGCCGTGGAGAGGTAAAGGGAGTACTTGATATCGACAGTGACCAGCTTAACTCGTTCGACGAGACAGACCGGATATATCTGGAAAAGCTAGTTGGCCTGTTAACCGATACACTCTACTGACGTCTTTATCTGAAGATATTGAATACGTAATATGCGAATGAAAAAACAAACGTTTGTTTGCAGTAAAACATGAGGACGAATCAATCCATCCGTTCGTTTACAGTAAAACCTCCGTTTCTTTTTTAATCTGTAAATGGTGATGGAAATCCCCAAAGAAAAAGAGTGAAGAATCATGAATTTCAAGCAACTCAAGATTCTTCACTCTTTCTTTATAAACTGTTCAGCCAGAATTATTTCTGAACTTCCTGCTGCTGTTTCAGTTTCTCTTCAATCGGGTCTTGATACTGAGTCTGCAGTTTCACCAGTTCAGCCTTCAGTTCTTCTGTAATCTTTTCATACCCGGGTTGACCGAAAAGGTTATGCATTTCAGTCGGGTCTTCCTTCAAGTCATACAGCTCCCACACATCGATGTCATTATAGAAATGAATCAGCTTATAACGGTCTGTACGTACACCATAATGGCGTTTCACCATATGTTCTGCCGGATATTCATAAAAATGATAATACAAGGATTTACGCCAGTCGGCCGGCTTTTCACCTTTCAGCAACGGAACCAGTGATACCCCCTGAATATCTTCCGGTATCGGAGCTCCGGCCAGTTCCAGGAATGTCGGTGCGTAATCGATATTCTGTACCATCTGCGGAATGTCCCCCTTTGCCTTGAAATCCTTCGGCAGATGCATAATCAGCGGTGTATGCATGGATTCCTCATACATGAAACGCTTGTCGAACCAACCGTGTTCACCCATGTAGAAGCCTTGGTCAGAAGTATAGACTACCAGCGTATTGTCCAACAGACCTTTTTCCTTCAGATAGTCCAGTACCCGTCCTACGTTATCATCCAACGATTTTACCACCTTGGCATAATCACGCATGTAGCGCTGGTATTTCCATTCGGCCAGTTCCTTCCCTTGCGGATTCTTCTTGTAGAAATCTTCTATCAGGGGCTCATAGAAGGCGTCGTACACTTTTCTTTCTTCCGGATTCAACCGGCCTACATACGCTTCGTATCTTTCTTTCAGCCGTGAATCTTTATCCTTACGATACATCTTGGTATCATAAATCAGGTCCATATCCTTCAGGATATTCATCTCCTGGGCAGCAGCTGCCGGACGTCCTTCATAATCGTCATAGAAATTGTCAGGCAACGGGAAAGTCTTGTCTTCATACAAAGACAGGTACTTCAGCTCCGGCAACCAATTACGATGAATAGCCTTATGATGAATAAACAGGCAGAAAGGCTTGTTCTTGTCACGCTGATTCTCCATCCAGTCGATACTCATATCAGTAATCAGATTAGTGATGTATCCCTGCTTCTGAATGGTGTCGTTGTCCATGGTTATGAAGTCCGGATTGTAATAATCTCCCTGTTCGGGAACGATTTCCCAATGGTCGAAACCGGTAGGCAGACTGATAAGGTGCCACTTACCGATAATAGCTGTCTGATAACCGGCCTGCTGAAGCAGCTTCGGCATTGTTTGTTGAGACCCGTCAAACACACACGTAGTATTGTCTGTAAAGCCGTTGGCATGACTGTGTTTACCGGTCAACATACAGGCACGGCTCGGTCCACTCAAGGAATTAGCAACAAAACTGTTAGTAAAACGTACACCGTCATTTGCTATGCGGTCCAGGTTCGGAGTCTCGATATACCGGGTATCATAACAGCTCATCATCTGCGCCGTATGGTCATCAGTCATGATATATACAATATTATACTGCTTGACCGGTGCCTTTTTCTCCGTACTGCACGAAGT
>URWP01000146.1 GCA_900551645.1 uncultured Bacteroides sp. | reverse complement strand
CGGACGTACGGCACGCGCCAACAACGACGGATGTGCCATCACGTTTGTCAGTGAAACAGAACAGAGCCGGTTCAAACAGATTGAAGACTTTCTGGAAAAAGAAATCTACAAGATACCGGTACCCGAAGAGTTAGGAGAAGCGCCTGCCTATGAGCCACGCAGTAATAAGAAAGGGAGAAACCCTCAGCGCAAAGGAGGGAACAAAAGGAATGCGCAGGGAAAAAATTCCGGAAAGCCGAAGAACAACAACCGACCGAAAAAGAAATCTCCGTCAGGAGAAGAAAATTCTTCTAACTGACAAACAGTCACAATCACTTTAAAGGATATATCCCATTAAAAAGTAATCAGGGCGGAACCGAAGAATCCCTCAGTTCCGCCCTGATTATTTAAAAAAGTTTATAACCGATTATTGACAAAGCTTGAATGTCAGATTCCCCTCGAAATCGACAAACAACCGGATATTATAGCAAGTAGGACCATCCGGCATACAGAGTGTAGCTTCGAAAATATACCCGTCCGCGTTGACATCGACAAAATTCATGTCTGAAAGGATTGAATTATTCAAAAAATCATCCGGAACCAACCCGGCAAACATTGGCCTTTTAATGTCTTTCGAATAAAGCCGGCGAGTACCCTGATAAACACAGATATGAATCACATTATCATAGAAGACATTATCCACAGACAAGCCCTCTTCGCTGATTCCTGGGCGAATCACCTTAATACCTGTAGGATTAATATACGCATAGCCACGATACCTTTCGCCCTTAAAAAGAATAACAGAATCCTTCTGTATTACCTCTTGGGCAGGCTGATGAATTTCCTGTTGTGAATCCACATAAACCGAGTCTATTTCCGATTTATACAACGATACCTGATCGCCCTGTGGAGTAGCAAAATGCATGCTGTGCTCCGTACGCCTGCGTATAGGATAACACACCGTCTGTACACCATATACAAATAAAGTGTCATTGAACAAGGCGAACTGCTGTGGGACATTATTCTGCCCCGCATAATAGATAGAATCACCCACAATCTTGAATAGAGGTAGTTCAGTATTATCATCCAACCAAACCCCTTGTAACTCCTCCAGAACATGGGCATCGGTTGCATGCTGCCGTAAACTTTCTTCGCCTGCCTTTTTCGAAGTACAGGAAGCAAGCATGGACAACAACATTAGAACAGCAACAACATTTTTCATTTGTCTTATTCTTTCAAATTCTTTGGTCCTGCAAAGATAGTGTAAACTGACAGAAGCGCAAAATCAAAACAATCTTTTCAGCCTTCAGAATACAAGGTACAACCAGTTTTTTCTAAAAATACGCGTTCTGCTGAAAAATAAGCCGAATTTTGTTTCCGCTTCTAAATTTTAGGCATGAAAAATATGTCCGAATGGATAAAAACACTAAATTTGCGATATGATTGAATTAATTAAACACATAGAAATATTATTGCTTGAGAACGATTGTGTCATTGTTCCAGGATTAGGAGGATTTATCGCTCACAATCGTCCGGCTCAATTCTGCAATGAAACGAATGAGTTCTGTCCTCCCTTACGTACCATTGGCTTCAATCCGCAACTGGTAATGAATGACGGACTGTTGGTACAATCATATATGCAAGCCTATAATACCGATTTTCCGGATGCTACCCGTAAAATAGAAAGAATTGTATCGCAACTGAAAGAAGACATCTATCAACAAGGGCAAGTAGAATTAGGAAATATCGGCACTCTGTATTACAATGTTCAGGGAGTATACGAATTTGAGCCACGCCAGGATGCTTTTTTTACACCTTCTTTATATGGCCTGGGGAAAGTCATTCTTCCCAAGCTTGCACAACAAGAAGCAACTGCTCCGAAAGCATTGCCACACATGGAAATCCACCGGCAGAAGAAAAAGGCATTGACTCCATGGAAACAGACCACATGGAAGCGGATTCTGTCATCCGAATGGATACAGCATGCGGTATCGGTAGCCGCAGCAATTCTATTGTTCTTCATCCTCTCCACCCCCGTAGAGAACACCTATGTAGACGAAGCGAACTATGCTTCATTGGGTTCTACAAGCATGTTTGACGCCATCCGCGGTGAATCTATCGTAACGACACTGGCCAATTACGTACAGGCAGACTATGCAAACGCGACAGAAGATTCGCTGAAGAAAGCCCGTCGGCAAAGCCGCCCGAAAAACAACGTAAACACATTAAAGCCCGTCACTGTCAAAACAGAAAAGATAGCTGCAGCCCCCCAAACGGAAAAAGCTCCAAAGCAACAGGCACAGGCATCGGGGAACGAGACCTCAAAAGGCAATGTCCCGGTAAAAACTCCTGAAAAGAAAGCTGAAAACACTACATCAAAGAAGTCGGTTTCAGGGAAAAAATCATACATCATCGTGGCCAGTTTTCCAGAAGTCACAGATGCTGAAGTTCAAGCCGAAGTATATCGGAAACAAGGCTATAAAAATGCACAGGTAATAGCTAGCGGCAAACGATACCGGGTTGCCATTTCACAATTCTCTGATGCTGCAGATGCCTATAAACAAATCAATCAATTTAAAGCAAACAACCAATTTAAAGATGCATGGGTCTTTACAACCAAATAAGACAGACCCTACAAGTAAATCATGAAACGAGTTAGATGCCCCAAGTGTGACAACTATATCCAGTTTGACGAGACGAGATACGAGGAAGGCCAGTCATTGGTCTTCCTTTGTGATAATTGCCACAAGCAATTCGGTATCCGCATCGGGAAATCAAAACTGAACGCAGCCAACCAAAAGTCTGAAATAGTCGACGAGACAGAAGGCACACAGAAGTTCGGAAATATCGTAGTCATAGAAAATGTATTCGGTTTCAAACAAGTATTCCCCTTACACGAAGGAGACAATCTGATTGGACGGCGCAGTAAAGGGACCGAAGTAGACATCGCTATTGAAACGAACGACCCGAGTATGGACCGTCGTCATTGCATCCTGAATGTAAAGCGCAACAAACAGGGTAAGATTATCTATACACTCCGCGACAATGACAGCATTACCGGCACTTTTCTGATGAATGAGATTCTGGGACCGAAAGATCAGGTACGGTTGGAGGAAGGAGATATCTTTACATTAGGGGCAACAACCCTGATTTTACGCACTGCAGAAACTCCGGAAGAATAATGGGCAGAATCATTCTGATTACAGGCGGACAACGATCCGGTAAAAGTACTTATGCCGAACAAATGGCATTGACACTTTCTCCCCGACCGGTCTATCTGGCTACAGCTCATATCTGGGATGACGAATTCCGTGAACGTGTACGTATCCATCAGAAAAGACGAGGTCCTGAATGGACTAATCTGGAAGAGGAACGAAAGTTAAGTCAGCTCCAATTGCCAGGACGGGTTATCCTGATAGATTGTGTAACCTTATGGGCTACCAATTTCTTTTTTGATTACCAATCGGACGTAGAGCGGAGCCTACAAGCACTTAAAAATGAATTCAACGCATTTACGGCGCAGGAAGCTACCTTCATCTTCGTTACTAACGAAATCGGCGCAGGTGGAGTGTCCGAGAACGGAATCCAACGGAAATTTACAGACTTATTGGGATGGATTAACCAATATATTGCTTCAAAAGCAGAAGAAGTCTATTGGATGGTTTCGGGTATTCCTGTCAGGATTAAATGATACCAAAAGCCAAGGAGTACTTTTATCGGTACTCCTTCTTTTTTCCCCACTCTGTTCCGGCTACCTAAAAAACCTGCTCATGAAGGACAAATTGTTCGAATGCCAACAGGTTCTTCATTTGGATTTTTCCATATTTTATTTTAATTTTGTAACTAATTTAAGTGTGTTCTGCATTATGTGCCAAAGGGACATGCAGACAAACAACTAGGATAACTAACTTTAAACCAGATCAAGTATGGCTTTTACTAACAACGTAATGATTGTCCGGCACAAGCTGCTAGCAAATCTCGTAGCTCTCTGGAAAGAAAACCAATTAATTGAAAAAATTGACCGCATTCCATTGGAATTCAGCCCTCGCCGTTCGCAACCGGTAGGACGTTGCTGCATCCACAAGGAACGTGCAGTAACCAAATACAAATTACTCCCTCTGTTAGGATGGGATATGGACGACGAAACAGACGAACTGACACCTCTATCAGAATATGCCCGCCAGGCATTGGAACGTCGCGGAAAAATCAAACAAAACATTCTGTGTGTCATCGATGAGGCATGTTCTTCTTGCGTACAGGTAAATTATGAAGTAAGTAATTTGTGCCGGGGATGTGTAGCCAGAAGTTGCTACATGAATTGCCCGAAAGGAGCTGTGCATTTCGATAAAAAAACCGGCCAGGCACACATAGACCATGATACTTGTATCAGTTGTGGCCTCTGCCATAAAAGTTGTCCGTATCACGCCATCGTATACATTCCCGTTCCATGTGAAGAAGCCTGTCCGGTAAAAGCTATCAGCAAGACCGAACATAACGTAGAACACATCGATGAAAGCAAATGTATCTACTGTGGTAAATGTCTGAACGCATGTCCATTCGGTGCCATTTTCGAGATTTCTCAGGTATTCGATGTGCTGGAGGCTATCCGCCGCGGAGAAGAAGTAATAGCCATTCCGGCTCCATCCATTCTCGGACAGTTCAAAGCTACCATCGACCAAGTTTACGGCGCATTAAAACAGGTCGGCTTCAAAGATGTAATTGAAGTAGCAGAAGGTGCAATGCAGACTACCAGCCATGAGGGAAAAGAACTATTGGAAAAACTGGCAGAAGGACAGAAATTCATGACGACCTCATGCTGCCCGTCATATATTGAGCTGGTGAACAAACACATTCCGGATATGAAGAAATACGTTTCGTCTACCGGATCACCCATGTACTATACAGCCCGTATCGCCAAAGAGAAATATCCGAATGCGAAAGTGGTATTCATCGGTCCGTGTATTGCCAAACGTAAGGAAGCTGACCGTGACGAATGTGTAGATTATGTTATGACTTTCGAAGAACTTCATCCGATATTCCAGGGTTTAGGTATCGAACTTGAACAGACAAATCCGTATAAGGTAAGTTACGAATCTGTTTGCGAAGCACATGGATTTGCACAGGCTGGCGGTGTGGCAGGTGCAGTCAAGGCATATCTGGGTCCGAAAGCCGAAGGCATCAAGATGCTACAGTTCTCTGATTTCAATAAAAAGAACATTGGTGTACTCCGCGCATATGCCAAGACAGGAAAAGTTGACGCACAATTCATTGAAATGATGGCGTGCGAAGGAGGTTGTGTAACTGGACCAAGTGCTTACAATGACCCACTGAATGGAAAACGCCAATTGAATCAAGACCTGTTGAAACGTACCTTGAAGTACGAAAACAGTGACGAAATGTACAAAGAAGAATAAATACTTCTCTCATGAGAGATCTGATAGAACGCCTTTATCGGGAGCAGACATTGCCTCCCGATAAATTGCGTACACTTCTTACCCGCTGTGATGAAGAACATCTGTCAATTATCCGACAGAAAGCATGCAAAGTATCACAGACATATTTCGGAAACAGAGTTTATATCCGGGGACTGATAGAAATCGGTAACTGTTGCCACAATGACTGCTATTATTGCGGCATTCGTTGCAGCAACCGGGCTATTGAGCGTTACCGGCTTGATAAAGAAGAGATTCTGGCTTGCTGTAAAGAAGGTTATACCTTGGGGTTCCGTACTTTTGTCATGCAAGGAGGAGAAGATAGCCGTTCGTACGACGAACAGATGATTGATATCATCACCACTATCCGGAAGAACTATCCGGATGTCGCCATCACTCTCTCTCTCGGAGAGAAAGACACAGCTACCTATCAGCGCTTTTACGAGGCTGGAGCTAACCGGTATCTGCTTCGTCATGAAACTCATAACGAACAGCATTATCGAATGTTACATCCGGAAAAGATGTCCCTGTCCAATCGGCTCCGTTGCCTGAACGACCTGAAACGTATCGGGTTCCAGACAGGTACAGGCATCATGGTAGGGTCACCCGGACAAACCATAGACCATTTGATAGAAGATATTCTGTTTATCGGTCGTTTCCGTCCTCAAATGATTGGGATAGGTCCCTTCCTTCCTCATCACGACACTCCTTTTGCCAACCATCCGGCAGGTAACCTGAAACAGACCCTGCTTCTGTTGGCTATTTTCCGGTTGATGCATCCGCAAGCCTTGATTCCCTCGACTACGGCACTTGCTACATTGGTCCCAGACGGCCGTGAACAAGGAATTCTGTCGGGAGCTAACGTTGTCATGCCCAACCTGTCACCTTCCCAACAAAGGCATAAATATGCTTTATATGACAACAAAGCCTCTATGGGCGCAGAAGCGGCCGAAGGACTCAAACTACTGGAAGCACGAATGAAGACCATAGGCTATGAAATAAACAAAAATAGAGGTGATTATCCGGGGAACAATCTGGATTCAATATAAAAACAAACTTATATTCAGTATATCGTATTATGTACAAGGTAGACTCCACCCTAGCTGAAGAATTCATCAGCCACGAAGAAATTACAGAAACGCTGGAATATGCAGCATCAAATAAGAACAACCGGGAACTTATCCGTTCGCTGATAGAAAAGGCACGTACCTGCAAAGGATTGAACCACCGTGAAGCAGCTGTGCTCCTGGAATGTGACGATCCGGAACTTCTGGAAGAGATTTTTGGCCTTGCCCGGGAAATCAAACAGAAATTCTACGGAAATCGCATTGTCATGTTCGCCCCACTCTATCTGTCTAATTATTGTGTCAACGGTTGTGTATATTGTCCGTATCATGCAAAAAACAAAACCATTGCACGTAAAAAACTGTCGCAGGAAGAAATCCGTCAGGAAGTGATTGCCTTACAGGATATGGGACATAAACGACTGGCTCTGGAAGCCGGTGAGGACCCGATACAGAATCCTATCGAATACATCTTGGAGTCCATACAGACTATCTATAGCATCAAACATAAAAACGGTGCCATCCGTCGGGTGAATGTCAATATTGCGGCCACAACCGTAGAAAATTACCGACGTCTGCATGAAGCAGGTATCGGTACTTATATCTTATTTCAGGAAACCTACCATAAGGAGAATTACGAAAAGCTTCATCCCAGAGGTCCGAAAAGTAACTATG